>DASTMB010000073.1 GCA_035714365.1 Mycobacteriales bacterium
ATCCGGCCGGCGGCGGCGGCCCGGCCCGCGCCGGCCCGGCCGGGGGAGGACAGGCAGCCGGGCCTCGCGAGCCCGCCCTCGCCGGCGCGGCGCGGCGTCGCGCCCGCCCTGCCGCGCCGGCCCCTCGTCGTGATCGGGCCGCTGCCGGACCCGCCGCGAGCGCCGGGCGAGCGGTGCTTCCGGCGCCGCGTGTGCGTCCACCCGCCGGACGTGCACCACGGGCCGGGCGACTCGCTCTACCTCAAGCCGCTGGGTGACTACAGCGCCACCCCGGAGGAGGAGGTCGTGCCGGTGTGCGACGCGGTCACCGACAACGCCGTCGTCGGCTGCGAGCGCGACGAGCCGGACCACTACGTGGTCGATCCCAGCAGGGGGATGCCGTGAGCCCGGTACGGCGGGCACTGGCCGCCGTACCGCTGGTGCTGCTCGCCCCGGCGCCCGCGCGGGCGGGGGTGCCGGTGCTCGCATTCGGGCACCTGGCGATCCGGCACGACGCGACGGCGTTCCAGGTCTGCGCGGACGGCCGCGTCGACGACGGCGGCACGGTCGCAGGCAAGTGGGTGCTGTGGATCTACGGCGGGCGCATCGCGCACGACCCCGCAGGGCTGGCGGCGCGGCCGCTGTCGGCGACCGACACGTACAGCACCGCCGAGGACGGCGCGGCGTTCCCGCTCCAGTGCGAGTGGGTCGCGCCCAACGGCGTCCCGGAGGGGACGTTCTCGGCGCAGCTCACGTTCGCGGGGGCGGGGACGGACGTGACGGGCGTGTGGGGCGGCGTCGGGACGTGGAGCGCGGCGACCGGCCTGACCGAGCAGCACTACGCGACGAACCGGGCCGCGTAGCGGGGGCGCGGGCCGCGGGCCGGCCGATGAGGGGCGGCCGGTCCGCGGCCCGTGGGGGGCGCGGCGCTACGCTCGCCGCGTGATCGAGGACACCGACGGCGTGATCCTGCGGCTGCTCGCGCGCGACGGGCGGATGTCGTTCACGGACCTCGCCAAGGAGACGGGGCTGTCCGTGTCGGCGGTGCACTCGCGGGTGCGGCGGCTCGAGCAGCGCGGCGTGATCCGCGGCTACCGCGCCGACATCGACCCGGAGGCGCTGGACCTGGCGCTCACGGCGTTCGTGTCGGTGAAGCCGATCGACCCGGCCGCGCCGGACGACGCGCCGGACAAGCTCGCGGGCATCGACGCGATCGAGGCGTGCCACAGCGTGGCCGGTGACGAGAGCTACATCCTCAAGGTGCGGGTGCCGTCGCCGACGGCGCTGGAGCAGGTGCTCCAGGACATCCGCGCCGCGGCCAACGTCAGCACCCGGACGACCGTCGTCCTCTCGACGCCGTACGAGGGCCGGGCGCCGTCCTTCTGATCGGGACGAAGCGGGCTATCCTCGGGGACCCCGTCCCCTCCAGGAGGCGCTTCGATGAAGCAGCGTCGCACCCTGTCCCTCCGCCGCGAGGCACTCACCGAGCTCGGTCCCGAGACGCTCGGCGTCGTCGTCGGCGCCGCGGCCGCCACGGCCGTCAAGGAGTGCCTGGCCAACACCGGCCCGGTCGTGTGCTTCACGGACCGGTACCGCACCACCTGTCTCAACTGCGAGTAGCCCCACCCCACCCCGCAAAAGGAGCCCCAGATGAAGCGCACCCTCACCCTCAAGCGCGAGCCGCTCGCCGAGCTCGTGAGCACCGAGCTCACCAGCGTCGTCGGCGCCGGCCAGCTCTCCGGCCTCACCTGCCCCGTGTACGACTGCGTGAGCGAGCACCAGACCTGCGACATCACGTACCAGCCGCGCTGCTTCTAGCCCGCACCACCGGCGCCCCGTCCTCCCGCGCGGAGGGCGGGGCGCCGTCGCGTCAGGAGACCGGGACGTCGTCGCGGCGGCGGTACGTGCCGAGCACGAGGTCCGGCAGGGGAGTGGTGACGCCGAACCAGTACCGCTCGTTGCGGTAGTGGTGCAGCCGGTGCGCGCGCCACGCCGCGCGGTAGAGCCGGGTGCGCGGCCGGTGGTCGGTGTGGATCAGGTAGTGGACCCACTCGTACGCCGCCAGCCCGGCCACCGCGACGACGAGGAACGTCGCGCAGGCCGGCGCCGCCACCGACGCCGCCGCGAGCGGGCCACCCGCGAGGAGCAGCCCGGCGGCGAGGCCGCGCGCGTCGAGCACGACGTGGTCGGGGTCGCGCGGGTCGGCGTGGTGCGACCGGTGCGTCCGGCCCGGGTCGACGGTCCGGCCGAGCACGCGGAACGGCTTCGCGTGCAGCACCGCGACGTGCACGACCCACTCCACGAACGGCTGCGCCAGCAGCAGCGCGCCCGCCGTCACGGCGTCCGCGACGCCCCACCGGCCCAGCGCCAGCCGCCACGCGAGCGCCGCCGCGAGCGCGACCCCGAGCAGCCGCGCGGACGGCCGGCGGGCGAAGCCGCGGGCAATCTCCGGAAGTGCCGGTACGGCCATGGCTTCCAGGCTACGTTGCCTACCGGAGGTGACGAGAGAGTCACCGGACGAACAGGGCGGATCGGGCGGCACCGGGCGCATGCTCGGGACATCCCTCCTCCCCGCACGAACGAAGGGGTCCCATTGAGCACGAGGTCCCGCTTCGGCGTCGCGCTCGTCGCGGTCGCCGCCACGCTCTCCGGCGCCGCCACGGCCAGCGCCCGCCCCGCCCCGCAGAACGCCACCCCCGCCGCCGACGCCCGCGCCGCGGCGGTCGCCCGCGCGCTCGGCCACCTCCGCGCCAACCCGGCGCTCGCCCACGCCGACGCCGACCACGCGTTCGGCGTCCGCGACGTCGTCCTCGACGCCGGCGGCGGCGAGCACGTCCGCCTCGACCGCACCTACCGCGGCCTCCCGGTCCTCGGCGGCGACCTCGTCGTCCACGGCCGCCGCGACGGCGCGTTCACCGGCGTCACCAACGCGCTCGGCGCGGCGTTCCGCCTCTCCACGACGCCGCGCGTGGCCCGCCCCGCGCACGCCACCCGCCTCGTCGTCGACGCGTACGGCGCCCGCCCCGAGCTGGCCTGGGAGGTCGTCACCTCCGGCACCACGAGGTCCGGCGACCCGACCGAGCCGCACGTCCTCGTCTCCGCCGTCACCAACAAGGTGCTCGACGCGTGGGACGGCATCGAGACCGTCGACGGCTCCGGCCAGTCGCTCTACCTCGGCGCCGTGACGGTGCAGACCAACGCGACCGCCACCGGCTACGAGATGCGCGACCTGACCCGCGGCGGCGGGTACACCACCGACCTCAAGGGCGCGACTAGCGGCATCGGCACGATCTTCACCGGCGCCGACAACGCCTGGGGCACCGGCACGCACAGCCTCTCCGGCGCAGACCGCGAGTCCGCCGCCGTCGACGCGCACGTCGGCGTCGCGACGACGTGGGACTACTACAAGAACGAGCACGCCCGCCTCGGCATCGCCAACGACGGCAAGGGCACGTACTCCCGCGTCCACTACGGCACCAACTACGACAACGCGTTCTGGAACGACTCCTGCTTCTGCATGACGTTCGGCGACGGCGACGGCCGCACCGACTGGCCGCTGGTGTCGCTCGACATCGCCGGCCACGAGATGAGCCACGGCGTCACGTCGCGCACGGCCGCGCTGAAGTACAGCTCGGAGTCCGGCGGCCTCAACGAGGCGACCAGCGACATCTTCGGCACGATGGTCGAGTTCTACGCCGCCAACGGCGCCGACCCCGGCGACTACGACATCGGCGAGGAGATCAACCGGCCGTACACGGGCCACGGGTTCCGGTTCATGTACCACCCGCACCTCGACGGCGCGTCCCCGGACTGCTGGTCGAAGAGCATCGGCCGGCTCAACGTCCACTACTCGTCCGGCGTCGCCAACCGGTTCTTCTTCCTGCTCGCCGAGGGCACGAACAGCCCGCTCGGCGACGGCCTGAAGGGCTGCAACGGCGCCGCGGACGTGACCGGCCTCGGCCGCTCGGCCGCGGGCCGGATCTGGTACCGCGCGCTCACCGTCTACATGACGTCGCGGACCGACTACGTCGGCGCCCGCGCGGCCACCATCCGGGCCGCCGCGGACCTCGGCTACAGCACCGCCACCGTCAAGGGGGCGTGGAACTCCGTCGGGGTCCCGGTGTCGTCCGCCGGCTGACTCGCACACCGCCACCGGGCCGCCTCCTTCGGGGGCGGCCCGGTGGCGTTTCCGCGCCAACTGTCACCGTGGCGGGGGCAGGGATCGGGACGTTTCCGGCGTATCGTCCGGTCAACGCCATCCCCCCGCCCCAGGAAGGAGAGGCCTCGTGAAGCGTTCCCTGTCGCTCAAGCGGGAGACCCTCGCCGAGCTCACGGTCGAGCAGCTCACCCACGTCGCAGGCGCGGCCGCGCCCGCCACGGGCAGGGGCACGACCTGCCCGCTGCAGAACTGCCTCACGCTCGAGACGTGCGCGACGCAGACCTGCTGTACCGCCTCGGCGAGCTGCTGATGAAGCGCTCCCTCTCGCTCAAGCGCGAGACCCTCGCCGAGCTCAGCACCGACGACCTGCTCCGCGTCGCCGGCGGCGCCGCCACCGGCAACGGCCTCACCTGCCCGGTCGGCGCGAGCTGTGTCAACGAGCTGACGCTGAGCTGCCCCGAGCGCACCTGCAACTGCTGCACCGCCTCGGCGAGCTGCTGATGAAGCGATCCCTGACTCTGAAGCGCGAGACGCTCGCCGAGCTCGCGACCAGCGACCTGATCCGGATCGCCGGCGCCGGCGGGCGCATCACGGTCGACGGCATCACCTGCCCCGGCCTCCTCGGCTGCGTCGACGCCACGCGGAGCTGCGCGCAGACGTGCGACTGCTGCACGGCGACGGCGAGCTGCTGATGAAGCGATCCCTGTCCCTCAAGCGCGAGGCGCTCACCGAGCTCACCGCCGGCGAGCTCACCAGCGTCGCCGGCGGCGCGATCACCGTCCAGGGCGCGTCCTGCCCGGTGCTCCGCTGCGCCTCGATCGAGTGCTACGGCTACACGTACACCTGCTGCACCGCGTCGGCGAGCTGCTGATGCGGCGTTCGCTGATCCTCCGGCGGGAGGCGCTCACCGCGCTGACGACCGACGAGCTGGTGTCGGTCGCGGCCGGCCAGATGGCCATCACCCGCGAGGGCCTCACCTGCCCGATCGGGCGCTGCGCGACCGTCCCGCAGAGCGAGGACCTGTACCGGACCTGCACCTGCGGACCCGAGGCGGTGGGCCGGTGAGGGGGCGTTCGCTGACGCTCAAGCGGGAGCGGCTCGCCGAGCTCACCCAGGACGAGCTGCTCTCGGTCAACGGCGGCAACCGGATCACGCTCGACGGCGTGACCTGCCCCGTCCTCACCTGCGTGTCGCCCGACCCGCAGAGCCTGGTGAAGGTCGACACCTGCCACTGCTGCACGGCCTCCGACAGCTGCGCCTAGACCCCTCCGAGAGGACCCTCCGTGAAGCGCACGCTCACCCTCAAGCGCGAGACGCTCGTCGAGCTCACCGGCACCCAGCTCACGTCCGTCATCGGTGCCGCCGCCCGGATCACCGTCAACGGGATCACCTGCCCGTTGACGTACTGCCCCGAGATGACCGGCACCGAGACCTACCAGTGCACCCAGACCACCGGCTGACCGCGGTGCGACGGACCCTCGTCCTGCGCCGCGAGGCGCTGGTGGAGCTCACCGGCGCCGAGCTGACCGCCGTGTCCGGCGGTCACGCGATCACCGTCGGCGGCACCACCTGCCCGGTCGCCCACTGCGACCTCAGCCTGTGGGCGAGCTGCCTCATCTCCTGTCCCACCGAGTAGGAGCACCCCTATGAAGCGCACCCTCACGCTCAAGCGGGAGACCCTCGCCGAGCTCACCGCCGACGAGCTCACCGGCGTCGGCGGCGGCCAGCAGGCGATCACGGTGCAGGGCTTCACCTGCCCGCTCGTCAGCTGCCTCATCTCCTGCCCGACCACGAACTTCTAAGGACCGACATGAAGCGCACCCTGCACCTCAAGCGCGAGGCCCTCGCCGAGCTCACCGCGGACGAGCTCGGCAGCGTGGCCGGCGGCTGGGCGCCCACGGCGCTCAACCAGTACAGCTGCGCCGTCTCCACCTGCGCCACCGGGCTCAGCCTCCAGGCGCGCTGCTCCTGGTCCTGCCCGTAACCCCCGCCCCGTCCCGGAGGACCCCGTGAAGCGCACCCTCATCCTCAAGCGCGAGCCGCTGGCCGAGCTCACCACCATCGAGCTCGGGTCGGTCGTCGGTGCCGCCCAGCGGATCACCGTCGACGGCGCCACCTGCCCGGTGAACCGCTGCGTCCCGACGCTCCAGGAGTCCTGCCCGACGGCGGCCTGCTAGTACGGCTAGTCCGGCGGGACGCACCCCACCTCGTGGGGGAGCAACGGCCGGAACGCGATCGACCAGTCGCCGCGCGCGGTGTGCCAGCGCGTGGCGGCGGTCGCGCGCGCCAGGTCGGCCCGCACCGCCGCCAGCACGCCGCCGACCAGCACCGTGCAGCGGCCGTACGCCGTCTCCGCCGCGACCGCCAGCTCGGGGCCGCGCCAGGCGACCGCCGCGGGCGCCGGCGCGCCGCGCGGCGGCGCATACGGCACGGCGTAGGCTGCGACCTCCTCCGGCACGTACCGCTCCTCGCCCACGACCGTGCCGGCGCCGAGCCAGCCGTTCAGGTCGGTCAGGTGCGCGCGCAGCTCGGCCAGCCGCTGCCGGGCCGCCCGCTGCTCCGCGGTGAGGCCGTCCGCCGGCACGTCCAGCGCGTACACCCGCCGTACGACCACCGTCTCGTCGCGGCGCGTGTACCGGAACACCGTCGTCGGGGTGTCGGTCACCGGCGGCTCGCCGAGGTCCGCGTCCGGCGCGGCCAGCCCGGCCGCCTCCGCCGCCGCGGCGATGCGCTCCACCGCGCCGTAGCGCAGCCGCAGCACCGTCAGCGCGGGCAGCGCCGGCGGCGGGTGGACCGCGGTCGACGGCGCGGGCAGGAAGACGCGGCCGTCGCCGTAGAGCGTCCACGCCGCCGGGCGCACCGCGCTCTGCCGCGGCACCAGGCCGCCGCTCTCCGCGACGTAGAGCACCTCGCCGGGGCGCATCCCCGCCGGGTCGACGATCGGCGGGCGCGCGCAGGCGGCGAGCGCGAGCAGCAGCGCGGCGAGGCGGGTCATGCCGTTCCGACGCGCCGGGGCAGGAACGCGTTCCGCCGCGACGAACCCCGGCGCATGAAGCGCACCCTCTCCCTCCGCCGCGAGACCCTCGCCGAGCTCGCCACGAACGACCTCGCGGCCGTCGCCGGTGGCGCCCTCAGCGGCCTCACCTGCCCGCTCACCGACTGCCTCGACCAGCACCGGCCGAGCTACGAGTACACCTGCCTGGACTGCCTGACCCGCTCGCCCGCCTGCTACTAGCACGCCGCGCTAGGCGGTCAGCGCCGCGGACTCCTGCGCCCGCCACCACTCCTGCCCCGACTCGGGCAGCGTCGGGATCGGGTCGTAGTACTCGTAGCGGCGGGTCAGCGCGTCCGGGTCGTCGCGCTCGATGCCGGTGCGGTAGTTCTTGGTCCAGTACGAGATGCCGCGCTCGCGGTCGTACTCGGCGACCTGGTGCACCCAGCGCTTGCCGACGTACGGCACGTCGCAGACGATCCGCGGCGTCGCGAAGCCCGGCAGGTAGCCCATCACCGCGTGCTGGAGGTCCTGCGCCTGCGCGACCGACACCCGCCAGTGCTCGCTGTTCGGGATCAGGTCGCACATGTAGAAGTAGTACGGCATGACCTTGGCGTGGTCGAGCAGCGTGAAGCAGAGGTCGAGCAGCGCGTCCGGGGTGGCGTTGACGCCGCGGAGCAGCACGCCCTGGTTGCGCACGTCGCGCACGCCGGCCTCGAGCAGCCGCTTCGCGGCCCGGGCGACGAGCGGCGTGACCGACCGCGCGTGGTTGACGTGGGTGTGCACGGCGAGGTCGACGTCGTGGTCGAACGCCTTGCGCGCCAGGCGTTCCATGCCGGCGACGACATCGTCCTGGAGCCAGTGCTGGGGCAGGCCCATCAGCCCCTTCGACGCGAGCCGGATATCGCGGACGTTGGGGATCTCGATGAGGGCGGCGACGAACGCCTCGAGCTGGTGGAACGGCAGGTTCGCGACGTCGCCGCCGGACACGACGACGTCGCGCACCTCGGGGTGGTCGCGCAGGTAGCCGAGCATCTCGCGGTGCCGGTCCTGCGGCTTCGCCGCGAACTTCAGCTTCGCGACCTGGGGGACGGAGTTGCCGACGAGGTCCATGCGGGTGCAGTGGCCGCAGTACTGCGGGCAGGTGGGCACCATCTCGGCGAGCACCTTGGTGGGGTAGCGGTGGGTGAGCCCCTCGACGGTCCACATCTCGTGCTCGTGCAGCGAGTCGCGGGTCGCGCGCGGGTGCGACGGCCACTCGGCGTCGCGGTCGGAGAACGCCGGGACCATGTAGCGGCGGACCGGGTCGGCGTAGAGGTCGCTCTCGTCCATCGTGTTGAGCATCTGCGGCGGGACGAGGATCGACATGGTCGCCCGGTCGGCCTGGTCCCGCTCGATGTCGGCCAGCAACGCGTCCGGGACGAGGTCGCCGAAGACGTTCTTGAGCTGGGCGAGGTTCTTGACGCAGTGGGCGCGCTGCCACTGCGCGGACTCCCACTCCTCGCGGGTCACGTCGCGGAAGCCGGGCAGCCGCCGCCAGTCCGGCTCGGCGAACTCACGAGCCACGGGGTACTGGAAGGGCTGCGCCGTCATACGGCTACGATACGGAAGATCACGCGGCAGCGGCAACGACAGCCGCAAGTTCTTTCGTGGGAGGGCCGGTCGTCGTGCGTGCGGAGTCGCCCGTCGGGCTGCACCGGGTGCTCGCGCCGGAGGGCGTGCTGCCCCAGGCCGCCGAGCGGCTGGACGCCTCGCCGGACCTGTGGCCGGGCGAGGTCCGCATCGCCGTCGAGCGCCTCAACCTCGACGCCGCGTCGTTCCGCCAGCTCGCCACGAAGCACCACGGCGACGGTGACGCGGTCCGCGCCGAGGTCGTCTCGATCGTCGCCGAGCGCGGCAAGATGCAGAACCCCGTCACCGGCTCCGGCGGCATGCTCGTCGGCGTCGTCGACGAGGTCGGCCCGGCGTCGCCGCTGGGGCTGGCGGTGGGGCAGCGGGTGGCGACGCTGGTGTCGCTGACGCTGACGCCGTTGCGGATCGCGGACGGGCTGGTGCGCTGGGACGGGCGGTCCGAGCAGGTGCCGGCGGAGGGGCACGCGATCCTGTTCGCGCGGTCGATCGCGGCGGTGCTGCCGGACGACCTGCCGGCGCCGCTGGCGCTGGCGACGCTCGACGTCTGCGGCGCGCCCGCGCTGGTCGCCCGCGTCTGCGGCCGCTACACCGCGCCGCGCGTCGCCGTGATCGGCGCGGCCGGCAAGTCCGGCTCGCTCGCCTGCGCCGCCGCGCGCCGGGCCGGGGCCGGCGCCGTCGTCGGCGTGGTGCCGGTGCCGCGCGAGGCGGACGCGTTGCGGGCGGCCGGGCTGGCCGACGAGGTCGTCATCGCCGACGCGCGCGACCCGGTCGCGCTGTCGGCGGCGGTGGGGGAGCCGGCCGACGTGACGGTGGTCTGCGTCGACGTGCCGGGCTGCGAGGGCGGCGCGATCCTTGCCACCTGCGACGGCGGGACCGTCGTGTTCTTCTCCATGGCGACGTCGTTCACGGCCGCCGCGCTCGGCGCCGAGGGGCTCGCGGCGGACGTGACGATGCTCGTCGGCAACGGCTTCGTCCCCGGCCACGCCGACCTGGCGCTGGACCTGGTGCGCACCGACGCCGGCGTGCGCGGGCTGTTCGAGGCCCGGCTCGCATGACGACGCTGTACCGCAACGCGCGCGTGCACGCGCCCGGCCCGCCCGCGACGGCACTCGCCGTCGACGGCGGCACCATCGTCTGGCTCGGCACCGGCGAGGTCGCGGCCGACGAGGCCGTGGACCTGGGCGGGGCGTTCGTCGCGCCGGCGTTCGTCGACGCGCACGTCCACACGACCGCCACCGGCCTGATGCTGACCCAGCTCGACCTGCACGCGTGCCGTTCCGTCCGCGACGTGCTCGACGCGGTCGAGGCGGTGGCGCGGCGCAGCGGTGGCCGCCCGATCCTCGGCACCGGCTGGGACGAGTCCTCCTGGCCGGAACGCCGCCCGCCCACGGCCGCCGAGCTGGACCGGGCGTCGTACGGCGGCGTCGTCTACCTCTCCCGGGCCGACGTGCACGGCGCGGTCGCGTCGTCGGCGCTGCTCGCGCTGGCGCCGGTCGCCGGGCTGGCCGGCGACGAGGGCGGCGGGCTGGTGCGGCTGGACGCGCACCACGCCGTGCGCCGCGTCGCGCTGGCGTCGTTGACGCCGTCGCAGGTCGCGGACGCGCAGCGCGCGGCGCTGGCCGAGGCGGCCCGGCTCGGCATCGGGTCGGTGCACGAGATGAGCGGCCCGGAGGTGGCGGGGGAGGACGACCTGCGGTCGCTGCTGGCGCTGGACACCGGCGTCGAGGTGGTCGCGTACTGGGGCGAGCTCGGCGCCGTCGACCGCGCCTTGGCGCTCGGTGCGCGGGGGCCGGGCGGCGATCTGTTCTGCGACGGGTCGATCGGCTCGTGGACGGCTTGCTTTCACGACCCGTACGCCGACGACCCGGCGCGCTCCGGGTCGTTGCGGTTCACGGTCGAGGAGGTCGAGGCGCACGTGCGCGACTGCGTCGAGGCGGGCGTGCAGACCGGCTTCCACGTCATCGGCGACCGGGCCGTCGACACCGTGGTCGAGGCGTTCGAGCGGGTGGGCCGCGACCGCGTCGCCGCGGGGCGGCACCGGCTCGAGCACGTCGAGGCGGCGTCGCCGGAGACCGTGTCCCGCATGGCGGCGCTGGGGCTGGTGGCGAGCGTGCAGCCGGCCTTCGACGCGGCGTGGGGCGGGCCGTCGGGCATGTACGCCGACCGGCTCGGCGCGGAGCGCGCCGCCGGGCTGAACCCGTACGCGGCGTTCGGCGCGGCCGGGGTGCCGATGGCGTTCGGGTCGGACGCGCCGGTGACGGCGCTGGACCCGTGGGGCGGGGTGCGCGCGGCGGTCCGGCACGGCACGTCGGGCAGCGCCGTGTCGCCGCGGGCGGCGTTCCTCGCGGCGACCCGCGGGGGGCACCGCGCGGCCGGCGACGACGAGAGCGGCGTGCTCGCCGTGGGCGCGCCGGCGACGTTCGCGGTGTGGGACGCGGAGCCGTTGCCGCCGCGCCCGGTGGACGAGCGCGTGGCGGGCTGGTCGACGGATGCGGGATGGCCGGAGGCGGGGCTGCCGGACGTGAGCGAGACGCCGGAGTGCCTGCGAACGGTCGTGAGAGGACGGGTCGTGTGGAACCGAAGCTGAGGCTCGACCCGGCGGTCGTGCGGAGGGCGCGGTCGCTGGCGCGCAAGGCCGCCGCGCCGGTCGAGAAGATGGCGCGCACGCACACGACCGTGTCCGTCGAACGCGCCGTGCTGCGGCTCGCGGGCATCTCCGGCGCGGACGCCGAGCAGATCCCGTGGGTCAACCGCCTGGTCGACGCGGTCCGCGCCGACACCGACCTGGCGGCGGGTGTCGCGCTGCCGGTGTGGGACGCGCTGCTGCGCGAGGACTCGGCCGACCTGACGGCGCTGGCGCAGAAGGCGGCCGTCGGGGGCGTGTCGTTCCGCGTGCCGGAAGGGCGCGACGCGGTGCGGGCGAAGGCCGCCGCGCGCAAGGCGGTCGGCGCCGGCATCAAACGGATCGATCGGAACCGCGCCGAACGCGACCGGCTGGTCCGCCGGCTCGGCGACCCGCCGAAGCCGTGGATCTACCTGATCGTCGCGACCGGCGACATCTACGAGGACATCCCGCAGGCGCAGGCCGCCGCCCGCGCCGGCGCGGACGTCGTCGCGGTGATCCGCAGCACCGGGCAGAGCCTGCTCGACTACGTGCCGGAGGGCGCGACCCGCGAGGGGTACGCCGGCACGTACGCGACGCAGGAGAACTTCCGGCTGATGCGCGCGGCGCTGGACGAGGTCGGCCGCGAGCTCGGCCGTTACGTGCGGCTGACCAACTACGCGAGCGGCCTCTGCATGCCGGAGATCGCCGCGCTGGCCGGGCTGGAACGCCTGGACATGATGCTCAACGACTGCATGTACGGGATCATCTTCCGCGACATCAACCCGCGCCGGACGTTCGTGGACCAGCGGTTCTCGCGGCAGGTGCACGCCCGCGCGGGCATCGTCATCAACACCGGCGAGGACAACTACCTGACCACGGCCGACGCGGTCGACGCGGCGCACACGGTGGTCGTCTCGCAGCTCCTCAACGAGCGGTTCGGCCTGGAGGCGGGGCTGGCGCCGTGGCAGCTCGGGCTCGGCCACGCGTTCGAGATCAACCCGGCGATCCCCGACCAGTTCCGGCTGGAGCTGGCGCACGCGCAGCTCGTGCGGGAGCTGTTCCCGGAGGCGCCGTTGAAGTACATGCCGCCGACCAAGCACATGACCGGCAACGTGTTCGCCGGCTACCTGCTCGACGGGTTCTTCAACCTCGTCGGCATGATGACCGGCCAGGGGATCATCCTCGTCGGGATGATGACGGAGGGGATCGTCACGCCGTTCCTCTCCGACCGCGACCTGGCGCTGGAGAACGTCGCCTACGTCCGCAACGCCTGCGGCAACCTGGCCGAGGACTTCCACCCGCCGCGCGACGGCTTCGTCGCGACCCGCGCCCGGCAGGTGCTCTCGGAGTCGGTGGAGCTGCTGGAACGCATCGTCGACGACGGACTGCTGAACGCCATCGCCGACGGCACGTTCGGCATCACCAAGCGGCCGCCGGACGGCGGCAAGGGGCTGGACGGCGTGGTGCCGCACGGCCCGTCGTACCGGAACCCCGCGACCGAGATCTTGGAGGCGGGCCGATGAGCGGGACGGACGCGCGGGGGTTGGGGTCCCCCGCTGCGGAGGAGCGCGGGGTCGGGGCCCCGCGCGGGCCGGGCAGCATCGTCCGGCCGTACGGCGACACCACCGGCGACGGGATGGTGCAGCTCTCGTTCACGCTGCCGGTGCCGCACGACGCGCGCGCCGAGGGGGCGGCGTTGCAGCTCGCGCACAAGATGGGCATCGACCCGGCGATGGTCGTGCACGCGAAGCCGATGGGGCCGGCGTTCACGTTTTTCGTCGTCTACGGCCGGGTCGGCCACGTGGTGGACCTGGACGCGGTCGAGGTCGTGGAGCGCGAGTACCCGCTGCTGTCGGCGAAGGAGGTCAACCTCGCGATCCGCTCGCGGCTGCGCCGCAAGCTGGTCGTCGTCGGCGCGACCGTCGGCACCGACGCGCACACCGTCGGCCTCGACGCGATCCTCAACGTCAAGGGGTTCGCCGGCGAGAAGGGGCTCGAGTACTACCGGGAGATCCGGGTCGTGAACATGGGCTCGCAGGTCACCGTGGACGAGCTGGTGGAGCGCGCCCGCGCCGAGCGCGCGGACGCCGTGCTCACCTCGCAGGTCGTGACCCAGCGGGACGCGCACGTGCACCACACGCAGGAGGTGACGGCGGCGTTCCGGGCGGCGTACGGCGCCGACGAGCAACGGCCGTTGCTGGTCGTGGGCGGGCCGCGGTTCGACCCGCGGATGACCGGCGAGCTCGGCGTCGACCGGGTGTTCACCAAGGGGACGACGCCGCGCGAGGTCGCCTCCTACCTCGTCCACGCGCTGCTGCCGGCCGACGCGCCGGCCGTGCCGCCGCACCGGAGGTCGGCATGAGCCTCGGTCTGTCCGTGACGCACCGGAGGTACGTGCCCTACGCGCACGCGCACTACGGCGGCAACCTCGTGGACGGCGCGTACGTGCTCGGGCTGTTCGGCGACGTCGCCACCGAGGTCTGCGTCCGCACCGACGGCGACGAGGGGCTGTTCGCGGGCTACGCGGAGGTGGCGTTCACCGGGCCGGTGCTGGCCGGCGACGTGCTGGAGGCGACCGCGACGGTGGTGCGGATGGGGCGGCGGTCGCGGGAGCTGGCGTTCGAGGCGCGGGTCGTCTGCCGGGCCGCGCCGGACGTGTCGCCGTCGGCAGCGCGGGTGCTGGCCGAGCCGCTCGTCGTCGTGCGCGCCACCGGCACCGTCGTCGTGCCCGCGGCTGCGCCGAACGGCTGAGCACTCACCCCCGCGGCAGAGTTTTTTGGTGATCGGCGATCAGCGGCGTGACCTGCGGCGATGGCGCAAAGGCGCAGGTCAGGGCGGTGTTGACAGGCACCCCGGCGAGTTGGCAGGGTCGCCACCGACCAGCAGGTCGTACCTGTGTCGGAGGGGTCCGGTCGTCCAGTAGACAACGGTCCGCATGCGCGCCCTGGCGGCGCGCGGACCGGCCCGAAGGGCGCCCGGGCTCTCTCCTCCGCCTTCCCGTGACGTGACCGTGCGGCGGCCGTGCCCGGCTGCCGGTAGCGTCCTACGCGTGGGCGGCGACGCGGCGGCGGAGGAGCGGCGGGAGCGCCTGCTCGCCGCCGCGGCGGCGGTCGGCGGGGGCCTGCTGACCTACGCGGCGTTCCCGCCGTTCGCGGTCCGGCCGCTCGCCGTCGCCGGCCCGGCGCTGCTGCTCGGCGCGGTGCGCCACCGCACCCCGCGGCAGGGCGCGCTGCTCGCGCTGCTGTACGGGCTGGCGTTCTTCGTGCCGCTGCTGTCCTGGCTGCAGGTCGGCGCCGGCACCAACGCCTGGCTGATCCTCGCGCTGCTCGAGTCGCTCATCGTCGCGGTGTCCGGCGCGGCGCTCGCGGCGGTGTCGCGGCTGCCGGCCTGGCCGCTGTGGTCGGCGTGCGTCGTCGTGGCGCAGGAGGCGGCGCGGGGGCGGCTGCCGTTCGGCGGGTTCACCTGGGGGCGGCTCGGCTTCAGCCAGGACGCGGGGCCGCTGCTGCGCTGGGCGGGGGTCGGCGGCCCGGCGCTGGTGACGTTCGTCGTGGCGCTGGCGGCCGGGCTGCTCGCCGTGGCGGCGCGGCACGCGGTGCTGTCGCGGCGGCTGTTCCGCGGCGGCGACGTGCGGGTCGCCTGGGCCGCGCTCGGCCTCGCGCTGCTGCCGGCGGTCCTGGGGCCGCTGCTGCCCGGCGCCCCGCCGGCGCCGCGCGCGACGACGGTCGCCGTCGTCCAGGGCAACGTGCCGCGGCTGGGGCTGGCGTCGTTCGACCCGAAGCAGCAGGAGCTGGTGATCCGCAACCACGTCGAGGCGACGCTGACCCTCGCCGAGGAGGTGGACAGCGGGCGGCTGCCGCGGCCGGCGTTCGTGGTCTGGCCGGAGAACAGCACCGACCGCGACCCGCGCGGCGACGCGGTGGTGCGCACGCAGATCGAGGCGGCGGTCGGGCGGATCGGCGTGCCGGTGCTCGTCGGCGCGGTGCTGGACCGGCCGGACGGCGGCGCGGAGAACGCCGGCGTCGTGTGGGACCCGGCCACCGGCTTCGGCGCGACGTACGTGAAGCGGCACCTGGTGCCGTTCGGCGAGTACGTGCCGTTCCGCTCGGCGCTCCAGCCGGTGTTCGGGCGGCTGGCGCTGGTGGCGCACGACTTCGTGCCGGCGGGCGACGACGACGCGACGCCGCTCGACGTCGACGGCACCAAGGTCGGCGACGTCATCTGCTTCGAGGTCGCCTACGACGGGCTGGTCCGCGACACCGTCCGCGCCGGGGCCGAGGTGCTCGTCGTGCAGACCAACAACGCGTCGTTCGGCCGCTCGGCGCTGACCCGGCAGCAGCTCGCCATGTCGCGGGTGCGCGCGGTCGAGCACGGCCGCGCGGTGCTCGTCGCGGCGACGAGCGGCGTGAGCGCCGTCATCGCCCCGGACGGCTCGACCGTCGACCAGTCGGAGATCTTCACCCGCGACCTGCTGGTGCACGTCGTGCCGCTGTCGTCCTCGCGTACGCTCGCGACGAGGGCCGGCGCGTGGCCGGAGTGGCTCCTCACGGCGGTGGCGGGAGCGGCGGTGCTGGCGGTCGCGGTCCCGGCCCTGCGGGCGCGGAGGCGGCGGGCGTGACGACCGGCGACCTCGGACGCGTCGTCGTCTGCATCCCCACCTACAACGAGGCCGGCAACGTCGCGTCCATCGTCGGCCGGGTCCGCGCGGCCGTGCCCGAGGCGGCCGTGCTCGTCGTCGACGACGGCTCGCCCGACGGCACCGGCGCCATCGCCGAGGGCCTCGCCGCCGCCGATGAGTCGGTGCACGTGCTGCACCGGACGGCGAAGGACGGGCTCGGCGCGGCGTACATCGCGGCGTTCGCCTGGGCGAAGGAGCGCGGCTACGACGTCGCCGTCGAGATGGACGCCGACGGCTCGCACCAGCCGGAGGAGCTGCCGCGGCTGCTGGCGGCGTTGCGCGGCGCCGACGTCGTCCTCGGCTCCCGGTGGGTCACCGGCGGCGCGGTCCGCAACTGGCCGACGTCGCGGCGGCTGCTCAGCCAGGGTGGCAACACGTACACGCGCGTCGCGCTCGGCCTGCCGCTGCGCGACGCGACGGGCGGGTACCGCGCGTACCGGATGCCGGTGCTCGACGCGCTGCCGCTCGGCGAGGTCGCGTCGCAGGGGTACTGCTTCCAGGTCGACCTGGCGTGGCAGGCGTGGCGGGCCGGCTTCCGGATCGTGGAGGTGCCGATCACGTTCGTGGAGCGCGAGGTCGGCGAGAGCAAGATGAGCCGCGCGATCGTCGCCGAGGCGCTGTGGCGGGTGACCTGGTGGTCGCTGCGGTCGCTGCGCGCGCGCCCGCGCGGGCGGCACCCGTCCTCGGTCGGCCCGGCGGCGGGGGAGCGGTAGATGCCGCTGCTGCTGGTGGTCGCGTTCGTCGTGATCCCGCTGGTCGAGATCTACGTGCTGATCCAGGTCGGCCACGTCATCGGCGTGCTGCCGACGATCGGGCTGCTGCTCGTCGTGTCGTTCGTCGGGGCGTGGCTGGTCAAGCGCGAGGGCGTGCGGACGTGGCGGGCGTTCCGGCTGGCGCTGGACGAGGGGCGGGTCCCGGCGCGGGAGACCGCCGACGGCGCGCTGGTCATCGTGGGCGGCGCGCTGCTGCTGGCGCCGGGGTTCGTCACCGACGTGCTCGGCGCGCTCTGCGTGCTGCCGCCGACCCGCGCGGTCGTCCGCAAGTTGCTCTACGGCGTGGTCGCGTCGCGGTTCAGCCCGCTCGGCTGGTACGAGACGGCGAAGTTCGGGGCGGAGCGGGTGCGCAAGGTGCGGGCGAAGCGGATGCCGTCGACCCGGCCGGCGAACGACCCTGGCCGCGCCGGGCGTCCGCCGGAGCCGCCGCCGCCCGCGCTGCCGCCGGAATAGGAACAGGCCACGTGCACCGGGGGGGTGGTGCGCGCGGCCTGTTCGTCTAAGGGCGCCTCGCGGCGCTGCTGCGTATCGTAGCGGGTCAGGCGCTCTTCTTCTTGTCGGCGGCGTGCAGGGCCGCGAGCTGCTCGCGGAGGACCTCCTCGAGGTCGCCCGTCGAACGCCGCTCGCGGAGCATGTCCATGTGCGTCCGGGCCGGCTTGACCTTCTTCGGCTCGGGCGCGGCGGCGCCGGCGTGCAGCGCGGTGGTGCCGCAGAACCGGCACTCCCACGTCGCCGGCACCTCGGCGTCGGCCGCGAGGGGCACCGTCATGTGGTGGCCCTTCGGGCAGTCGTAGCCGGCCGACTGGCGCGGGGCGAGGTCGGTGTTGCGGTCGTTCTCGTAGCTGATGGCGCCGAGGCGGCTGCCCCGGAGGACTCGCTCACCCATGTGGGGCCTCCCGGGTGTCAGGGGGAATCGCTTCGTTCAACGGCTCGTCACCCTCCGGAATTCCCGGTGTGACCGGCGTCACGCGCGAGGCAAGGGGGACCGCACCTTCCTGCCAGCCCGTTTCCTGTCACAGGGGGTGGTTACAGTCCCGGCCATGCGGATCACACGGGACGCGGTATGGCTGGTGGCGCTGGGCCGGGTCGGCATCGGGCTCGGGATGCTGGCGCGGCCGCGGCTGCTGCCCGCCGTCGTCGGCGTCGACAGCGGGACGGCCGCGCGCGTGTCGTGGGTGGTGCGGATGCTCGGCGTGCGGGAGGTGGTGCTCGGGGCCGGTGCGCTGGCGGCGTTGCGGCGCGGGGCGGACGCCCGCGACTGGGTGCTGGCGCAGGCGGTGAGCGACGCGGTCGACTCGGCGGCGTTCGCCGGGGCGGTGGCGCGCGGGCACGCGCACCGGGTGACCGGGTCGCTGTTCGCGTGCACGGGGGCGGCGGCGGCCGCGGTGCAGGGGGTGAGCCTGGCGGGGGAGCGGGGCGAGTGAGTCGGGTGGCCGCCCGGGTCAGGGGTCGAGGAGGCGGTCGCGCAGCTCGGCGTTGGTCATGCCCTCGGCGGTGAGGCGCCACTGGCGGAGGCAGCGTTCGATCTCGGCCGGGTCGTGCGCGGCGCGCGCGGCGGCGACGGCGGTGGCCAGGTCGTCGTAGAACGCCGCCTGCTCCGGCGCGTCGAGGGAGGCGACCCAGGCGAGGAGGGGGACGTTCGCGGCGGTCACAGCGACGCCCCGTCCACGACGTGCGCGAACGCCCGGTGGCCCTCGCCCGCGGCCGGGTCGCCGAGCAGGCGCCGGCGTGTCCAGAGCGAGGCGACGAGCGCGGTGCGGGCGTCGCCGCGGTCGAGGTCGAACGCCGCCTGCTCGGTCAGCGCGGCGGCCGCGAGCAGGTGCGCCATGCGTTCCATCAGCGCGCGGGCGCGGGCCTGGGTGGCGTCGGCGGTGGGTGCCGCGGCGGCGGCGCGGGCCGCCTCGGCGACCTCGTCGCGGACGGTGCGCAGGCGTTCGGCGACCGGGCCGAGCCACTCGCCGGCGCAGGCGTCGAGGGCGGCGTCGACGCGGGCGAGGTACGGCGTCAGCGCGTCGTCGCGGGCGAGCGCGCGGAGGACGTCGAGGGAGAGCACGTTCGTGGTGCCCTCCCAGACGGGCAGCACCTGCGCGTCGCGGAGCAGGCGGGGGATCTCGGTGTCCTCGATGTACCCGGGGCCGCCGAAGCACTCGACGACCTCGCTGGCCGCGGCGACCGCGAGCTTACCGGTGGACGCCTTGGCGAGCGTCGCCGCGAACCGCAGCAGCGCCGCCGCGCCCTCGTCGCGTTCCACCTCGGCCCGGCCGAGCAGCTCGAAGCAGAGCCCGGTGAGCGCGAACGCCGCGTCCGCGTCGACGCCGAGCCAGGCCAGCACCTCGCGGTGCAGCGGCTGGCGGAACAGCCGCAGCCCGAACGCCTCCCGCGTCTCCGCGTAGCTGCGCGCGAGCAGCAGGCCGCGGCGCATCGCGGCCGCCGCGGCGGCGGCGTTGTGCAGCCGGGTCACCTGGACGAGCGCGAGCATCCGGCGCAGCCCCGGCTCGGCCGGGTCGCCGACCGGCCACGCCTCGGCACCGTCGAGGCGGACCTCGGCGGAGGGGAGGGCGCGGGTGCCGAGCTTGTCCTTCAGCCGGTGGACGAAGAGGCCGGGCGCGGTGTCGCGGGTCCCGGCCGCGTAGCGGGGGACGACGAAGCAGGCGAGGCCCCGCGAGCCGCCCGGCGCGCCGTCCGGCCGGGCCAGCGCGACCGCGAACTCCGCGGTCGTCGCCGAGCAGAACCACTTCTCGCCGTGCAGCCGCCAGGTCCCGTCCGCGTCCGCGCGGGCGGCGGTCGTGGCGCGGCCGACGTCGCTGCCGCCCTCGCTCTCGGTCATCCACTGCCCGGACGTCCACGCCTCGTCCGGGTCGCGGGCCAGCAGCCGGGGGAGCAGCCGGTCGCGCAGCGCCGGGTCGACGCCGTCGGCCAGCAGCACCGTCGCCGCCCCGTCGCTCATCGCCACCGGGCAGGAGAACGTCGCCGACCACGGCCCGTACAGGTGCAGCAGCGCGTGCTGGACGACCCGCGCGCCGGCGCCCCAGGTCGCGCGCGCCTCCGGCTCGTACGGCAGCGCGACCAGGCCGTGCCGGGCGGCGGCGCGGCGTTGCGTCTCCCAGCCCTGCCCCGTCTCGATCCGGTCGACCCGGCGGCCCCACCCGTCGTACGGGACGTGCACCGGCGGGTGGCGCTCCGCGTCGAGGTGCGCGGCGCGCAGCGGGCCGGCGGCGTCGGCGGCGAGCGACTCCAGCAGGGGAGCGGCGTTCTTGTGCCCGACCTCGCCGAGCAGCCGGTCCAGGTGGGCGCGCAGCATCGCGTCGCCGGCGTAGAGGTCGGGGAGCGGGGCGAGGTCCTGGACGAAGCGCGGCATGCGCTGATCATCGGGGTTCGCGCCCGGCGGGCGCCAGGGCGGCGTTCAAGGAGTGGACGAATCGGGCCGATGTGCACAAGAGTCACCCGAGCACCGTCCACCCCTCGCCCTACGGAGGCGCCATGCGTACGCGTGCCGCGACCCGGGTGGCGGGCGTCGTCCTGGCGCTCGCCGCGCTGGGGGCCTCGGCCGCCGTCGGCGTGACCGGCAACGGCACCCCGCCCGCGCCGGACGCCGCCGCCGCGAAGGTGCTCGCCGCCGCGCGGACGCACCTGGGGGACAAGTACGTCTACGGCGCCACCGGGCCAGACCGCTGGGACTGCTCCGGGCTGACGTCGGTGCTCTGGCGCACCGTCGGCGGCGCGAGCGCGATCCCGCGCACGTCCCGGCAGCAGCAGGCGTGGGCCTGGCCGCTGCGCGCGGCCGACGCGCGCCCGGGCGACCTGGTGTTCTTCGGCTCGCCGGTGACGCACGTCGCGTTCTACCAGGGGAACGGCCGCATCCTCGACGCCTCGAGCTCGAAGGGCGTCGTGGTGGAGCGCGCGATCTGGACCGGCGACGTCGTGCGGTACGGCCGGGTGCCACGCAGCGGTGTCCCGCACCCGGCGCCGCCGCCCGCACCGAAGCCCGCGCCCGCGCCGGTCGCCAAGCCGGCCCCGAAGCCGGCGCCGAAGCCTGTGGCCAAGCCCGCCCCCAAGCCTGGGGCGAAGCCGGCGCCGAAGGCCGCGCCCGCCCCGGCGCGGACGACGTTGCGCCCGGTCCCGCCGCCGGGGCACCGGCCGCGGACGGCGACGACGCCGGAGATGGCGCGGTTCGTGGCGGCGTTGCGCACCCGGATCGGGACCGACTGGGCGGCGGGCGAGAGCGGCGAGCACGGGCCGCGGTACGACGCGGCCGGGCTGGTCCGCTGGGCCTGGGCGCGGTGCGGGTACGCGATCCTGCCGAACACCCCCGCCGCGATCGAGCGCCTCGCGAAGCCGGTGGCGCTGCGCGACCTGGCCGTCGGCGACCTCGTCCTCTACGGCGGGCCGGCCGTGCACGTCGGGGTCTACGTCGGCAACGGCCAGATGATCGACGCGTCGAAGGTGCTGCGGACGGTGTCGCAGCGGGCGGTGTTCGCGAGCGAGACGGTGCGGTTCGCGCGGCTCACGCCGCCCCGGCACTAGCCCTACTAGGCACACCACCCCATCGGGTGATCCTGGGCGAAACGCCGGACAGCGGCTCCGCGGCCGACCTAACATCCCGCGCATGGTGGCGACCACATACGAGATCGGGCTGCGCCGGCTTGCGCGCGGCTGGGAGTGGCAGATCGTGACGTTCTCGCGCGGGGAGATGTTCCTGCGCGCGAAGGGCACGGCGCCGTTCCGCTGGATGGCACGGATCGACGCGACCCGGTGCCTCAAGCACAACCGCACCGCGCTCACCTATGGGCACGAGCCGTGGCTCGACGGGATCGACCTGCGCTGACGGCGCCGCCCGGCCCCGGGCGGCGGGACGGCCGCTAGAACCCGTAGTGCGCCTGGTCGCGCCGCGCCAGCCGCTCCTGCTCCTCCCTGATCCGCTCCTCGTGGCTCGGCAGGTCGATGCCGTACCGGCCGTGGCGCAGGCGGGGCAGCAGCTCGTACGGCGGCGGCCCGGCCTCGCCCTCCTCGTCACGGACCACCGGCGGCGGCGGCCGGAACGCCAGCACCGGCTCGCCCGGCCGCGACGCGCGGAACGCCGCCCACTCCCGGTCCAGGAACGCGAGCACCCGCTCCTCGTCGCTGGACCCCAGCGCGAACACGGCCTTCGCCCAGGCGAGGGCGAACCAGCGGTCCGGCGCGGTCGCGGTGCGGCGGGCGGCGAAGTGCTGGTGCAGGCGGTGGCGCGCAATCGCCTGGAGGGGCTCGGCGGTCATGCTCCCGACGGTAGGACGGGGGTGTGACAGAAACGGGGACCGACACGCGTCAGCCGCCGAGGAAGCCGCCGATCAGGTCGGCGAGGGCGGCCTCGTCCAGGCGCTCGTACTGGTGCGGCGCGCCCGGCAGCACGGCGAGCCGGCCGTGCGGGAGGCGGTCGACCGCCGCCTCGCACTCGGCGCGGGTGACCAGCGCGTCCGCCTCACCGACGACGACCAGGGTGGGGCAGGCGACGGCGCCGAGGTCGAGCGGCGGCGCGGTGCCGAGGCCGGTGAGGAACGCCGCCGTGCGCTCGAGCATCGTCCGGGCGCCGGGGCCGGGGTGGCGTCCGGCGAGGTCGGCCACGAACGCCGGGGCGCGTTCGGTCAGCCGGTCCGGGTCGAGCCGCCGCGCCTCGGCGGCGGCGACCTCCGGCGTCCAGGCGAGCTTGGTGGCGACCGTGACCACGCGGCGTACCCGCTCGGGGGCGGCCGCGGCGGCGGCGAGGGCGACGTAGCCGCCGAGGCTGTAGCCGACCAGGTCGAGCGGCCCGTCGCCCGCGGCCAGCACGGTGTCGACAAAGGCACCGAGGTCGAACGGCCCGGCGTCCGGGCGCGCGCCGTGCCCGTCGAGGTCCGGCAGAGCGACAGCGCCGTCCGGGGCGAGGCGGGCGGCGAGGCCGGCGAGCTGGGCCGCGTTGCCGAGCGCGCCGTGCAGGAGGACCAGCACGCGGCGACCCTACCGGCGGCGAGTGTCGGGTCGCCGACAGGGATTGCCGGGGCGCGGGAACGGGTCCATGCTCGCGCGCATGACCATACGGGGGATCGACTACTTCAGCGGCGAGCGCGCCGACTTCGCGGCGTTCCGGGCGGCGGGCCTCTCGTTCGCCTGCCGGTACATCTCGACGCCCGGCAACGACAAGAACCTCACGCCCCACGAGGTGGCGGGCCTCCACGCGAACGGCCTGAGCATCGTCGTCGTCTTCGAACGCACGCAGCTCCGGTCCCTGGAAGGCGCCGCCGGCGGCACCGAGGACGGCGGGCTGGCGCGCGAGCAGGCCGGCGTCCTCGGCTGCCCGGGCACGGTCCCGATCTACGCGGCGGTCGACTTCGACGCCCAGCCGAAGGACATGCCGACGGTGCTCGCCTACCTGCGGGCGTTCGAGGCGGCGGTCGCGCCGCACCCGCTCGGCGTCTACGGCGGATTCCGGGTGATCGACACGGTGCACAAGGCGCACGGCTGGCGGGTGCCGGGGCCGTTCCTGTGGCAGGCCGGGGCGTGGTCGAAGCAGGGGCGCCACCCGGCCGCGCACCTGCACCAGAACGGCGGTGACCACGTCGGCGGCGTCGATGTCGACACCGACCGCGCCACCGGTCCCGGCTACGGCGGCTGGGCACCGCCCGGCGGCGTGCTGGCCCGCCTCGACGCGGACGACCTCGCGGCGATCGCCGGGCTGGTCCGCAACGCGCTCGACGAGGGCACCGGCCACGGCCAGCACGACTGGGGCAGCACCAGCAAGGCGATCCTCGGCACCGTGCAGGCGAACCACAACGACCTCGCCGACGTGCGGCACGCCCTGCGCGAGCACACGTAACGCGCTCCGCCCGCTCCGGCCCTCCTCGCGACGCCGATAATGTATGTTATGTCAAGTACGGCGGGTGGCGGCGAGCGGAGGGCCTCCCCGCACCGAATCTTCCGGGCCAATCCGGACCAGCCCGGCAAATGACCCGAACTGACCATGCCCTTTCGAGGCTCTTCGTCGTTGGATGGGTTGAGACCCCAGAGAGGACACGACGATGTGCCCGCACCTCCCGACCTGCCCGAACGCTGACAGCCCGGACCACGACGCCGCGCGCGTCGTCGCGTCGCACCCGGAGCAGGGCTGGGCGCTGCTGTGCAACGGCGTCGTCCGCTTCGACGACACCGGCGAGATCCTCCCCGACGGCCGCGTGCAGCTGCCGGTCCGCCCGCGGCTGCTGCGCCGCGTCGCCGCCTAGCCGACCCAGCACAGCGCCCCTCCCGTCCAGCAGCACGACCGCCCGCCGGTACGCCGGAGCGGGCGACGAGCAGGACCCGCGGCCCCGCCGGCATAGCCGGTGAGGGGGAGCGGGGTTCGTTAGGGTCGCAGCGATGACCGCTCCCCTCCCCCTGGCCGTTGTCGACATCGACGGCGTCGTCGCCGACGTGCGGCACCGGCTGCACCACGTCGAGTCCCGGCCGAAGGACTGGCCGGCGTTCTTCGCCGCCGCCGCGGCCGACCCGCCGCTCGCCGAGGGCGTCGCCCGGGTCCAGGAGCTCCTGGCCGACCACGACGTGGTGTACCTGACCGGCCGCCCCGACCACCTGCGCCGGGTCACCACCGACTGGCTCGCCGCGCACGGCATCCCCGGGTCGAGGCTGGTGATGCGCCGCCGCGGCGACTTCCGGCCGGCGCGGGTGACCAAGGCCGAGGAGCTGCGCCGGCTGGCGCGGGACCGGACGGTCGCCGTCGTGATCGACGACGACCCGGAGGTCTGCGCGGCGCTGCGCGAGGCCGGGTGGCCGGTCGAGCAGGCCACCTGGGTGCCGCACGCCAAGACGCTGCGCGAGGCGCAGGAGCGCGAGGGCCGCACCTGACCTTCGGGAAGCGTTTCGCGCCTTCCCCGTGCGGAGGCCGCTTCCGGGAAGCGCCGAGGTCAGGCGAGGCGGCGGCGGGCGAGCGGGGCGCCGGCCGCGACCAGGGCCAGGCCGAGCAGCAGCAACGCCGCCCAGTCGCCGCCGGTGACCGGCAGGCCACCGCCGGAGCCGCCGTCGCCGCCGGAGCCGAAGCCGCCCGAGCCGACGTCCGGGTCGCCGCCGCCACCGGTGACCGGCGGGGTGTCGCCGCCACCGCCACCGCCGCCGTCGACCGGCGGCTTCGGGGCCGCGGCGACGGAGACGGCGACGTGCCCGACGGCGGTGCCGCCGTGGCCGTCGGAGACGGTGTAGGAGAACGAGTCGTTGCCGCTGTAGGCCTTGTCCGCCGTGTACGTGCAGGTCGTGGCGGTGCAGGTCACGGTGCCGTGGGCGCCGTTCGTCCACGACGAGACGGCGAGGGTGTCGCCGTCGGCGTCGGCGTCGTTGGTGATCACCGTGACGGTGACCTTCTTGCCGCCGACGACGGAGACGGTCTCCGGCAGCACGAGCGGCGCGTCGTTGACCGGCGTCACGGTGACCGTGGCGACGGCGGTGGCCACCCCCCCGGCGCCGTCGGAGATCGTGTACGTGAACGCGTCGGTGCCGTTGAAGTTCGGCTCCGGCGTGTAGAGGCAGCCGGTGGCGTCGCAGGTCACGGTGCCGTGCAGCGGGTCGACGATCACGGTGATCGCGAGCGGGTCGGCGTCGACGTCGACGTCGTTGCCGAGCACGTCGACGGTCACCGGCGTGTCCTCGGGCGTCGCGACGGCGTCATCGGCGGCGACCGGCACGTCGTTGACGGCCGTCACGGTGACCGTGACCAGCGCGGTGGCGAGGCCGCCGTTGCCGTCGGAGACGGTGTACGAGTAGGTGTCGGTGCCGTTGAAGTCCGCGTCCGGCGTGTACGTACACACGCTCGCGGTGCAGGTCACGGTGCCGTGGGCGCCCTGCGTCCAGGCGCTGACCGCGAGCAGGTCGAGATCGACGTCGGTGTCGTTGAGGAGCACGGCGGTGTCGACGGTGCCGTCCTCGGCGACCGTGTCGGTGTCCGGCCCGGCGACGGGGGCGTCGTTGTCGCCGACGACGGTGAGGGTCACGGTGGCGGTGGCCACTCCCCCGTTGCCGTCGGAGATCGTGTACGTGAACGAGTCGGGGCCGTTGTAGTCGGCGCCGGGCGTGTACGTGCAACCGGTCGCGTCGCAGGCGACGGTGCCGTGCATGCCGTCGCTCCACGCCGTGATCGTGAGCACGTCGCCGTCGACGGCGGAGTCGACGTCGGTGTCGTTGGCCAGCACGTCGACGAGGACCGGGTTGTCCTCGAGCGTGCTCGCCGAGTCGTCCGGGGCGACCGGCGCGTCGTTGACCGCGGTCACCGTGATGGTCACCGTCGCCGTGGCGGTGCCGCCGTTGCCGTCGGAGACGGTGTAGGCGAACGCGTCGGGGCCGTGGTAGTTCGCGTCCGGCGTGTACGTACAGGACCCGGCGGAGCAGGTGACGACGCCGTGCGCGGGCGTGCTCCAGGAGACGACCGTGAGGACGTCGCCCTCGGTGTCGGTGTCGTTGCCGGTGACCGGGAACGTCGTCGGCGTGTCCTCGGCGGTCGTCACGGCGTCGCCGGCCGCGACCGGCGCGTCGTTGACCGCGGTCACCGTGACGGTCACGGTCGCCGTGGCGGTGCCGCCGGCGCCGTCGGAGATCGTGTACGTGAACGAGTCGGGGCCGTTGTAGTCCGCCGCCGGGGTGTACGTGCACGAGACGGGCGAGCAGATCACCGTGCCGTGCGCCGGCTGGGTGGCCGACGCGATCGACAGCGGGTCGCCGTCGACGTCGGTGTCGTTGCCGCGGACCGTGATCAGCACCGAGCCGTCCTCGGCGACGGTCGCGGTGTCGGCGTTGGCGACCGGCGCGTCGTTGACCGCGGTCACGGTGATCGACACGGTCGCGGTGGCGGTGCCGCCGGCGCCGTCGGAGATCGTGTACGTGAACGAGTCGCTGCCGTTGAAGTCCGGCCCCGGCGTGTACGTACAAGTCGTGGCGCCGCAGGTCACGGTGCCGGCCGCGGCCGGGGTGTGCGCGACGACGCTGAGCGCGTTGCCCTCGATGTCGGTGTCGTTGCCGGTGACGGCGACGAGGATCGCGGTGTCCTCGGGCGTGGAGCGCGGGTCGTCGACGGCGACCGGGGCGTCGTTGACCGGGGTCACGGTCATGGTGACGGTCGCGGTGGCGGTGCCGCCGTTGCCGTCGGAGACCGTGTAGGTCCACGAGTCCGGGCCGAAGTAGTTCGCGTCCGGCGTGTACGTACACGCGGTCGCGGTGCAGGTCACCGTGCCGTGGGCCGGCTGGGTGAACGCCGTGATCGTGAGCGGGTCGCCGTCGACGTCGCTGTCGTTGTTGCGCAGCGCCGTCATGGTCAGCGGCGCGTCCTCGGCGGTGGTGCGGGAGTCGTTGCCGGCGACCGGGGCGTCGTTGACCGGCGTGACCGTGACCGTCACGACCGCGGTGTCGGTGCCGCCGGACCCGTCGGAGATCGTGTAGGTGAAGGTGTCGGTGCCGTTGGCGTTCGGGTTCGGCGTGTAGGTGCACGCGGTCGCGGTGCAGGAGACGGTGCCGAACGTGCCGTTGGTGTGACCGGTGACCGTCAGCGTGTCGAGGTCGACGTCGGTGTCGTTCTGGAGCACCGCGACGTTGACTGGCGTGTCCTCCGCGGTGGTCTTGGTGTCGTCGCCGGCGACCGGCGGGGTGTTCGCGGCCGGGCCGCCGACGGTGATCGTCAGCGTCGTGTCGGCGCTGCCGCCGTTGCCGTCGGAGACGCGGATCACGACCGTGTACGTGCCCGGCGCGTCGGCCGTGCCCGTGAAGGCGCCCGCGCTCGTCAACGTCACGCCGGTAGGCAGCGTGCCGCTCACGAGTGCGTACGTCAGGGGGTCGTTCTCCACGTCGCTCGCCGACAGCGACTGCAGCGCGCTGCCGACCGGGACGGTCTGCGACGTGTTCCGGGAGGCCGCGGTGTAGGCCGGCGGGTCGTTCACCGCGGTGACCGTGATGGACACGGTGGCGGTGTCGGTGCCGCCGGAGCCGTCGGCGATCGTGTACGTGAACGAGTCGGAGCCGTTGAAGTTGGCCCCCGGCGTGTACGTACAGGCGGTGGTGGTGCAGGTGACCGAGCCGAAGCTCGCCGCGCCGTGGCCGGTGACGGTCAGCGTGTCGAGGTCGACGTCGGTGTCGTTGCCGGTGACGCCCACGTTGACGGGCGTGTCCTCGGCGGTGGTCGCCGTGTCGTTGGCCGCGTCCGGCGGGGTGTTCGCCGTCGGGCCGCCGACCTGGATGGACAGGGTCGTGGTGGCGGTGCCGCCGTTGCCGTCGGAGACCCGGATCTGCGCCGAGTAGGCGCCGGGGGCGTTCGCGGTGCCGGTGAACGCGCCGCCGGACGTGAGCGTGATCCCGGGCGGCAGGCTCCCGCCGATCAGGCTGTACGTCAGGGGGTCGAGGTCGGCGTCGGTCGCGGCCAGGCTGGACAGGCTCGCCCCGACCGGGACGGTCTGCGCCGTGTTGGTCGTCGCCGCCGTGTAGACCGGCGGGTCGTTGACCGGCGTGACCGTGACCGTGACGGTGGCGGTCGCCGTGGCGAGGCCGTCGGACACGGTGTAGGTGAAGGTGTCGGTGCCGTTGGCGTTCGGCGCCGGCGTGTACGTACAGGTCGTGCCGGTGCAGGAGACGGTCCCGAACGCGCCGTTGGTCTTCGCGGTGATCGTCAGGGTGTCGCCGTCGACGTCGGTGTCGTTGCCGAGCACGGGGACCGCGACGGCGTTGTCCTCCAGCGTGGTGGCGGTGTCGTTGGCCGGGGCCGGCGGGGTGTTGGCGGTCGGGCCGCCCACCTGGATGGTCAGGTCGGTGTTGGCCGACCCGCCGTTGCCGTCGCTGACCTTGATCTTGACCGGGTAGGTCCCGTGCGGGCTCGCACCGCCGCTGAAGGAACCGTCCGGGTTGAGCGTGACCGTCGGCGGCAGCGCGCCGTTGACGATCGAGTACGTGAGCGGGTCGCCGTCGACGTCGGTGGCGGCGAGGCTCGACAGGGTGCCACCCACGGGGACGGTCTGGGACGTGTTGGTCGCGGCGGCCGTGTAGACCGGCGCGTCGTTGACCGGGGTGATCGTGACGGTCACGGTCGCCGTGGCGGTCGCGCCGTCGGGGTCGCTGATCGTGTACGTGAACGTGTCGGTGCCGTTCGCGTTGGCGCTCGGCGTGTACGTACAGGTGCTGGTGGTGCAGGACACCGTGCCCCGGGTCCCGTTGGTCTTCGCCGTGATCGAGATGGCGTCGCCGTCGGGGTCGGAGTCGTTCGACAGGACGGAGACCGTGGTCGCCGCGTCCTCGGCAGTCGTCTTGGTGTCGTTCACCGCGACCGGCGGCAGGTTCCGGTAGCGCATCCCGAAGTCGATCCCGGTCACCCGCTCGTCGGCAGCGAGGGTGATCGTGCGCGGGCTGCTGGTGGTGAACACGTACTTGGTGGGCGGGCTCACCGACACGGCGTAGGTGCCCGCGACCAGCCCGACGAACGCATACGTCCCGTCGGCGGCAGTGGTCGTGGTGCGGGTGACCGGCCCGGTGGCGGTCACGGTGCGGCCGGCCAGCGCCGGCTCCCCCGCGTCCCGCGTGCCGTCCGCGTCCAGGTCGTCCCAGACCGTGCCGGCGATGCCGGAGTTGTCCACGGCGGTGACGTCCTGGGCGGTGTTGTTCGTGCCGGCCGGGTCGCTGCTCGCACTCGACACGGTGGCGGTGTTGGTGACGCTCGCGGCCGTGGTGGCGGTGACGTCGACCTGGATCACGAGCTGGGAGGAGGCGCCGCTGGCGAGCGGCGTGCTCCGCGTGCAGGAGACGACCTGGCCGGCTGCCGAGCAGACCCAGCCGCTGCCCGAGGCGGCGACGTAGGTGAGCCCGGCCGGCAGGGTGTCGGTGACGGTCGTCGGGGGGTTCGCCGGGCTCGGCCCGGCATTGGTGACGGTGAGCAGGTAGCTCCCCGTCGTGCCCGCGGTGAACGAGCCGATGTGCGTCTTGGTCAGCCCCAGGTCGGCAGAGGAGTCGACCGTCGTGCTCGCCGTGGCGGCGTTGTTGCCCCCGACCGGGTCGGCGGCGGTGGTCGTGGCGGTCGCGGTGGCCGTGAGCGTCCCTCCGGACGCGGTCACGTCGGCAGTCACCGTGATCGCCGGTGCGGCCCCCGTCGGCAGCGGGGTGGCGCGGGTGCAGGTCACCGTGGACCCGGTCGTGCAGGACCAGCCCGTGCCGGTCGCGCTCGTCACCGTCAGGCCGCTCGGCAGGGGCAGCGTGACGGTGGTGGCAGGCGCGGCGTCGGGGCCGTTGTTGGTGGTCGAGATCGTGTACGTGAGCGTGGTGCCGGCCAGCACCGGGTCCGGGCTGTCGGCGATCGACACGGCCAGGTCGGCCGTGAGGACGTCGGTGGACTCGGTGGCCGTGACCGGCGCGAACGCGTTCCCGATCATGTCGGTGTAGGTCACGGTGGCGTTGTGCGTGAGCGTGCCGGACGCGGTGCCGGAGACCGTCGTGGTGATCTTGACGGCGGCGCTCGCGCCCGCGTCGAGCTCGCTGGTCAGGGTGGCCGTGACGACGCCCGCGGACTGCGTGCAGGTGCCGGTCGCCGGGGCCACGATCGAGCAGGAGGCGAACGTCTCCTCCGCCGGGACCGTGTCCTTGAGGACCACGTTGCGGGCGGTGCCCGCGGTCGCGCCGGAGGAGGCGTTGGTGATCGTGAACGTCGTCTGCCGGGTGGCCCCGCGGGTCACGGTCGTGAGCCCGTCGGTGGCGCTCGCGGCGAGGCTCGGCGTGGGCGGCTGGTCGAGGTACGCGGTCACGCCGGCGCGGCCCTCGGGCACGAACTCGTTGCCGCTCGGGGCGCAGTAGACCTCGCGCCACCAGCCGCTCTCCGGCGACGCGATGACGTCGCCGCCGCGGGCCGTCGTGGCGCTGTTGTTCCAGGTCAGGGCACCACTGACGGTCCCGGGGGTGCCCCCCGTGGTGGCCGTCGCGTCGTAGGCGTCGGACGGCGCGTAGTACCGCACGCGGCCGCCGCCCATGCCGAAGTTGTTGAGCGTCATCGACGCAAGGCCGGGGGCCGCGTACTCGAACAGCGTGAGGCACGCGGTGCCGCCCGAGTTCTGCTGGACGGCGGCCTGGGTGAGCCCCGCCACGATCTCGTCGCCGGTGCCCGGCGTGGAGTCGTAGTCGTCGCTGTTCGCGGGCGGGGTGTTGCCGGTGTTCGTGTCGTTGTCGGTGCCGACGCGCAGCAGCCAGTGGTTGCGGTCGTCGGTGCCGCCGAGCGGGTTGAACGGGTCGCCGCCGAGGATCGCGGAGCGCAGGACGTACCGGCCGCAGGTCAGCGCCGGGTCGGCGCCGGGACCGAGGATCTGGGTGAAGCTCTCCCAGTCCGGGGCGGACGTCGTCGGCTGGTACGAGAACCGGTAGCCGGCGATGCCGGTGCCCGGTGCCGGGCTGGTGAAGCCGGGGCCCACGCTCGCACCGGGGCCGTACAGCTCGAACTCCACCGAGTCGGCGGCACCGGTGACGGTGTCGCGGCTCCCGGCCGCCGTCGAGATCCGGGGACTGAAGATGTCGACGTAGATCGGCTGGTTGGCGGGCCAACCGCACGGGATGTCGAACGTCGCGTAGTGCGAGCCGCCGCCACCCCCCGACGCCGTCGGCGCCGTGTACCAGTCACCGGCGGCGAGGCCGGTGGTCGAGCCGTTGGTGACCACGAAGAACGCGCTGCTCGCCGGGATCAGGTCGACCGCCCCCGCCGGCGGGGCCGGCAGCGCCGCCACCGTCAGGGCAGCCGCCAGCACGGCAGCGCGCCGAGGCGCCCGCGTGCTGGGGAGGCGCACAGGTTCTCCACGAGGTCAGGGCCGCCCGGAGCGGCATCGCCGTCTCCGGGTCGTGATCGCACGGTAGGCAGGCCACCGCGCATGGTCAACGACCACAACCTGGCACATCGGCACCCCTAGCCGGAGGTACCAGGGCCAAATGGTGGATGACTTTCTCGACAGAATGGCGTCACTACGCGTGGTGCCGGAGTGACTCTTGGTACTAGTCCGGCCGCGACACCTTCAGTGGGTCCAGGGCGCGCAGCAACGGCGCCGCCTTCGCCGCCGCCTCCGCCAGCTCGCCGGCCGGGTCGCTCCCCCAGGTCACCCCGCCGCCGGTCCACAGGTGGACCCGCCCCCCGGCCACCGCGAACGTCCGGATGGTCAGGCCGAGGTCGACCCGGCCGTCCGGCGCCACCCAGCCGAGGGCGCCCATGCTCGGCCCGCGGCCGAGCGGCTCGGTCTCGTGGATGATCTTCAACGCCGCCGCCTTCGGCGCCCCCGTCACCGACCCCCCGGGGAACGTCGCCGCCAGCAGCTCGGCCAGCCCGGTCCCCGGCGCGAGCCGCGCCTCGACCGTCGACTCGGCGTGCCAGACCCCGGCCAGCGGCCGGACGTCGTAGAGCACCGGGACGGTCACCGTGCCGGTCGTCGCGACCCGCGCCAGGTCGTTGCGCTCCAGGTCGACGATCATGACGTGCTCGGCCCGGTCCTTGGCGCTGGCGAGCAGCGTCGCGGCGTCGGCGGCGGTGCCCTTGATCGGCCGGACCCGCACGACACCTTCACCCCCCACCTCGAGGAACGACTCCGGGCTGGCCGTGTGCACCGACCACCCGGCGCCGGCCAGGCCGCCGGCGTAGGGGGCGTTCGGCACCCGGGCCAGCGCCGCCGCCACCGCCGCCGGGTCGCCCTCGAACGGCGCGCTGCGGTGACCCACGAGGTTCGCCTGGTAGAGGTCGCCGCGCGCGATCGCCGCCCGGATGCGTTCGACCGCGGCGGCGTGCTCGGCCGGCGTCCAGCTCGGCGTCCACGGCCCGATCCGGGCCGGGCCGGGCGGCGGGTCACCCGGCCCGTCGGCGTCGGCGAAGACCACCACGGCGGCGTCCGGGACCTCCGGGCACGGCGTGGCCGGCGGCACCGTCCGGGCCGCCAGGTCGGCGGGCAGCGCCGCCGCCCCTAGTAACAAGGCCGCCCCCGCGACCTCCGGGCCGGGCCGCGCCGCCCCGCCGAGGGGGCTGACGGGGAACCCGTGACCGGCCAGGAACGCGCTCGCCAGCACCACCGGGTCGCCCCCGTCGCCGCGCCGCCACTCCCAGCGGGCCACCTCGCGGAGGGGCCGTCGCGGGGCGCGGGGCGGGTGCGGCACGCGGCGGAGCGTACGCGCGGCGGCTGGGTCAAGGCGTCGCCGCGCCCGCCGTTCGACGCTCTCAGCCGGGCGGATCCGGCAAAGATTCGGTGAAGGTTGTCCACAATCTGGCCTGAAACCGCGCGCGCGGGCCGAAGTCGGAGTGCAATGAAGACCTGATGAGGTCTGAAGATTCCTGGCGCGATGCCGACATACGCCTGGAGAGCAGCACTCGACGAGGAGCGCTCACCATGTGCCCGCACCACCCGCAATGCCCCCCGGCGGAAGCCAGCGACCACGAGGCCGCCCGCGTCGTCGCCTCCCACCCCGAGCAGGGGTGGAGCCTGCTGTGCAACGGGGTCGTCCTGTTCGAGGACTACGGCGAGCTGCTCCCCGACGGCACCGCCGTCGGCGCCCAGCGCCCGGACCCCCGGGCTGCCTAGCCGTAGGGGGCGCCCCGAGGACCGCCGCGCGCGAAGGCACGGGGCCGGTACCCGGTCCCGCGCCTAAAGGGAGCGCCGCGCAGCGGCGCGGAATCTAGCGGGACCGGGTACCGGCCGCGGGCCGACCACCCGAGAGATCAGTCCTCGAACGCCTCCGGCGGCGGGCAGCTGCACACGAGGTTCCGGTCGCCGTGGGCGCCGTCGATGCGGCGGACCGGCGGCCAGTACTTGCTCTGCCGGAGCCCCGGGACGGGGAACGCCGCCACCTCGCGCGAGTACCCGTGCTCCCACGCGTCGGCACCGATCATGGTCGCGGTGTGCGGGGCGTTCTTCAGCGGGTTGTCCACCGGGTCCCACTCGCCGCCCAGCAGACCGATCTCGGCGCGGATCGCGATCATCGCGTCGCAGAACCGGTCCAGCTCGCCGAGGTCCTCGCTCTCCGTCGGCTCGATCATCAGCGTGCCGGCGACGGGGAACGACATCGTCGGGGCGTGGAAGCCGTAGTCGACGAGGCGCTTGGCGACGTCGTCGACGGTGACGCCGGTCTCCTTGGTGATCTGCCGGAGGTCGACGATGCACTCGTGGGCGACCAGCCCGCTGTGCCCGGTGTAGAGGACGGGGTAGTACGGGTTCAGCCGGCGGGCGACGTAGTTGGCGTTGAGGATGGCGACCTGGGTGGCGCGGCGGAGGCCGTCGGCGCCCATCATCCGGACGTACGCCCAGGAGATCGGCAGGATGCCGGCGCTCCCCCACGGCGCGGCGCTGATCGGGCCGGGGCCGGTGTCCGGGCCGGCGTCGCCGCGGAACGGGTGGTTGGGCAGGTACGGCGCCAGGTGCGCGCGGACGGCGACCGGGCCGACGCCGGGGCCGCCGCCGCCGTGCGGGATGCAGAACGTCTTGTGCAGGTTCAGGTGGCTGACGTCGGCGCCGAAGCGGCCGGGGCGGGCCAGGCCGACGAGCGCGTTGAGGTTGGCGCCGTCGACGTAGACCTGGCCGCCGGCGTCGTGGACGGCGGCGCAGACGTCGGTGATCTCCGCCTCGAACACGCCGTGCGTGCTCGGGTAGGTGACCATGAGTGCGGCGAGCCGGTCGGCGTGCTGCTCGATCTTGGCGCGCAGGTCGCCGAGGTCGACGTTCCCGGCGTCGTCGCAGCCGACGACGACGACGCGCATGCCGGCCATGACGGCGGAGGCGGCGTTGGTGCCGTGGGCGCTGGACGGGATGAGGCAGACGTCGCGCTCGGCCTGGCCGTTGGCCCGGTGCCAGCCGCGGATCGCGAGCAGGCCGGCGAGCTCGCCCTGGGAGCCGGCGTTCGGCTGGACGCTGACCCGGTCGTAGCCGGTGATCCGGGCCAGCCAGTCCTCGAGCTGGGCGATCAGCTCGGCGTACCCCTCGGTCTGCTCGCCGGGCGCGAACGGGTGGATGCCGGCTAGCTCCGGCCAGGTGATCGGCTCCATCTCGGCGGTGGCGTTGAGCTTCATGGTGCAGGAGCCGAGCGGGATCATGCCGCGGTCGAGGGCGTAGTCGCGGTCCGAGAGCCGGCGCAGGTAGCGGAGCAGCGCCGTCTCGCTGCGGTGCGAGGTGAAGACCGGGTGGGTGAGGAACGGCGTGGTCCGCCGCAGCCCGTCCGGAACGGCGTCCGGCACCGTCTCGTCGAGCTCGCCCGGGACGCCGAACGCCGCGAGCACCGCCGCCAGGTGGGCCGGCTCGGTGACCTCGTCGGTGCTGACGCCGACCGTGGTTGAGTCGACCAGGCGCAGGTTGATGCCGGCGTCGGCGGCGCGGGCCACCACGGCGGCCGCGTCGGGGACGCGGGCGGTGACGGTGTCGAAGAACGCCTCGTGCGCGACCTCGACGCCGCCCCGCCGCAGCGCGGCGGCCAGCGCCGCCGCGAGCCGGTGCACCCGCCCGGCGATCGCGGTCAGGCCGTCGGGGCCGTGGTGGACGGCGTACATCCCGGCGATGACGGCGAGCAGCACCTGGGCGGTGCAGATGTTGCTGGTCGCCTTCTCCCGGCGGATGTGCTGCTCGCGGGTCTGCAGCGCGAGCCGGAACGCCGGGTGCCCGTCGGCGTCGACGGAGACGCCGACCAGCCGGCCGGGCAGGTTGCGCTCCAGCCCGGCCCGCACCGCCATGAACGCCGCGTGCGGCCCGCCGAAGCCGAACGGCACCCCGAACCGCTGGCTGCTCCCGACCACGACGTCCGCGCCCGCCTCGCCCGGGGGGCGGAGCAGCGTCAGCGCGAGCAGGTCGGTGGTCACGGCGACGAGCGCGCCGGCGGCGTGCGCCGCCTCGATGAGCGGCGCGTGGTCGCGGACCTTGCCGGACGAGCCCGGGTAGGACAGCAGCACGCCGAACGCCGGTCCCTCCGGCAGCGGCCCGTCCGCGTCGAACGTGCGCACCTCGATGCCCAGCGGCTCCGCGCGCGTCACGACCACCGCGAGCGTCTGCGGGTGGGTGTCGGCGTCGACCAGGAACGCCGCCCCCTCCGGCGCCCGGCTGGCCCGGCGGCAGAGCGCCATCGCCTCGGCGGCGGCGGTGCCCTCGTCCAGCAGAGAGGCGTTGGCGGTCGGCAGGCCGGTGAGGTCGGCGACCATAGTCTGGAAGTTCAGCAGCGCCTCGAGCCGGCCCTGGCTGATCTCCGGCTGGTACGGCGTGTACGCCGTGTACCAGGCCGGGCTCTCCAGGACGTTGCGGCGGATCACCGGCGGGGTGACCGTGTCGCTGTAGCCGAGGCCGATCATCGACACCATCCGCCGGTTGCGCCCGGCGAGGGCGCGCAGCTCGGCGAGCATCGCCGCCTCCGACGCCGGCTCCGGCAGGTCCAGCTCCCGGTCCGCGATCGTCGCGGGCACCGCGTCGGCGGTCAGGTCGTCCAGCGAGCCGTAGCCGAGGACGGCCAGCATCTTCGCCTGCTCGTCCGGCGACGGGCCGACGTGGCGTTCGGCGAACGGCGCGGCGGCCGGGGCGGCGAGCGGGCGGGGCGCGTCGGACACGGGGCCTCCTCGGGCGTCGGCGCCGCGCACGCGGCGGCCGGGCCTCCCCCTCTGTCATGGCGACCTGAGAGTGTCGCCCGCCTGAGCGGGCTTGCCCCGTCGGTGAGGCGCGGTGGGCACGCCTGCTCTCCAGAGTGGCCTCGCCCGCGCGGTCTGCTGGCCTGAGAGATTCCGGGGAGGGATTGCTCCTTCGGCGTCCCCGGCTGGCGGCCGGGGACTCTCCCGCGCGGGGTCTGCGGCGACCTCCACGGTACCAGCGCGCGGGGCGCCGGGCCGTACCGGCGCGCGGGTCAGGCGCCGCGCTTGCGGCGGCGCGCCGACAGCTCGTCGCCGGTGTGCTCGGCGGGCGCCGCCTCGTCCTCGGCCCGCTCGCCCGGCAGCTCGGCCAGCGACCCCTCGACCTCGCGGACGACCTTGCCGACCGCGATCGCGAACACGCCCTGCCCGCCCTGGAGCAGGTCAACGACCTCGTCGGCCGAGGTGCACTCGTACACGGTCGTGCCGTCGCTGAGCAGCGTGATCTCGGCCAGCTCCTCGGCGCCGCCGGCGCGGAGCTGGCCGACGGCGGTACGGATGTTCTGCAGCGAGATGCCGGTGTCGAGCAGCCGGCGGACCAGCTTGAGCACGAGCACGTCGCGGAACGAGTAGAGCCGCTGCGTGCCGGAGCCGGACGCGTCGCGGACGCTCGGGGTCACCAGGCCGGTGCGGGCCCAGTAGTCGAGCTGGCGGTAGGTGATCCCGGCCACCGCGCACGCCGTCGGGCCGCGGTACCCCACGCCCTCCTCGGGCGGAGCGGGCACGCCCTCGTCGAACAACGTCTCCTGCACCCCGCCGCGCGCCCCGCCGGGCCGGGCACCGGCCGCGGTGCCGGCCGTCCCGGGCGCGGGGTCCCCGCCGCTCGCGCCGGGGGCGGGGTCGCCGCCCGTGCCGGAGCCGCCGCCGTCCGCGCCGTCCCGCTCGTCAGCCACCCCGACCGCCCCTCGTCGTGCGCGGCGCGCCGGGCAGCGCGCGCGTGGTGCGGGCGACGTTAGGGATGCGGCTGCTGCCGGTCAACGACCGGAGGAGGCGTGTCGTAGCACTCACCCTCAAGTGGAGGTTCAGAGTCTGCGCGGGGTCGAGCACGGCTTGAGGTCAGCCGGTCGTGTTGAAGTCGTCGGGCGAGATCTGGTCGAGGAACTCGCGGAACTTCTCGACCTCGGTCTCCTGCTCGTCGGCGATCGGGATGCCGGCCTCCGCGAGCACCGTCTCGTCCGCGTAGAGGGTCACGCCCATCCGCATCGCCAGCGCGATCGCATCGGACGGGCGGGCGGAGACCTCGGCGCCGGAGTCGAAGACGAGGTTGGCGTAGAACACGCCGTCCTGGAGGTCGGTGATGTGCACGGCGGTGACCGTCGCGCCGAGCGCGTCGAGGATGTCCTTCATCAGGTCGTGCGTCATCGGGCGCGCGGTGACGATCTGCTGCTGCGCGAACGCGATCGCGGTCGCCTCGACGGCCCCGATCCAGATGGGCAGGTACCGGTCGCCGTCGACCTCCTTGAGCAGCACGATCGGCTGGTTGGTCGGCAGCTCGACGCGGACCCCGACGACGGTCACCTCGTTCAAGACAACCCCTCCCACGCTCGGCCGCGAGCCGCTCCCCTACCCGGGGGCCGCCCCTCGCGAACCTACACCGGCCCGCGCCGCCCGGCGCCCCGGCGTTACCGGGTCAGACCGGGCTTGAGGCCGGCGCGGACCAGCGCCGAGTGCAGCCGGATGCTCAGCGCCGCCAGCTCCCGCACGGTCTCCTCCGCGCGGGCCCGCGCCTCCGGGTTGCGCTGGCGGACGAGCGGCGCGACGACCTGCTCGAACAGCCCGATCTCGCGGTCGGCCGCGCTGCGGAACGGCCGCAGGTGCCGCGACTCGATCCCGAACCGGCTCATCTCCGCCACCGTCTTGGCCACCACGAGGGCGTCGCCGTCGTAGAACGACCCGCCCGGGCGCGGCCCGACCAGGCCGTACTGCTCGAGCTGGTCGAGCTGCTCGGTGGACAGCCCGGCCGCCGTCGCCAGCTCGTCGCGGGTCAGCCGGACGTCCGAGACGTCGCGGACGAACGACTCCGGCCCCGGCAGCCCGTCGACGGCGGTGAGCGCGCGCGGCACCTGCGGCCCGGCGCCGTCGCCCTCCGGCGGCTCCAGCCCCCGGTCGAGCGCCTCGAGGTGCTGCTTGATCACGCGGAGCGGGAGGTAGCGGTCGCGCTGGGCGGAGAGCACGTAGCGCAGCCGCGCGACGTCGTCGCGGGAGAACTTCCGGTACCCGGACGACGTGCGCTCCGGCTCGATCAGCCCCTCCGTCTCCAGGAAGCGGATCTTGGAGATCGTCACGTCGGGGAAGTCGGCGCGGAGCTGCGAGAGCACCTCGCCGATGCTCATGAACGCCTTGCGGGCCCCGGTGCTCATGCGCCGCCCCGGCTCACGCGTCGCCCTGCCGCGGCCCGGCGAAGAACACCAGCCGGAACTTGCCGATCTGCACCTCGTCCCCGCCGGAGAGCTCGGTGGAGTCGATCCGCTCGCGGGTGAGGTAGGTGCCGTTGAGGCTGCCGACGTCGCGGACGGTGAACCGGCCGCCCTCGCGGCGGAACTCCGCGTGCCGCCGGGAGACGGTCACGTCGTCGAGGAAGATGTCGCTCTCCGGGTGCCGGCCGGCCGTGGTGACGTCCTTGTCGAGCAGGAACCGGCTGCCGGCGTTCGGGCCGCGCTTGACGACGAGCAGCGCCGAGCCGGGGGGCAGGCCCTCGACGCCCGCCGCGGCCTCGCCGCCGTGGTCGTCGTCGTGCTCGGGGTCGAGCGCCTGGAGCGCGATCGTGGACGTGGTCTCGGCGGGCGACTCACCGCCCGCCGGCCGGGTCAGCGGCGACCCGCAGCGGGCGCAGAAGTGGCTGTCCGGGGGGTTCTGCTGACCGCACCGTGTGCAGAACACGCGGGGGTGCCTCCTCGCCGTCGCGCCGTGCCGCCCAGGGGGTCCCAGGGGTGCTGCGGAGGCTAGTCAGCGGGTCCGCGAGGGTCAACCAGAGGTAGGGGGTTGTGGACGTGTCGCGTTTTCCACACCTCTACCTGAGGGTGAGGGTTGAGCGCGGAACGGCCCGGATCAGGCCTGCGCGACCAGGTCGGCGTACGCCGCCGCGTCCAGCAGCCCGTCCAGCGCCGCCGGGTCGGACGGGCGGACCTCGGCGATCCAGCCGTCGCCGTACGGGTCGGTGTTGAGCAGCTCCGGCTGCTGGTCCAGCCGCTCGTTGCGGGCGACGACGGCGCCGGACAGCGGCGCGTAGACGTCCGAGACGCTCTTGGTCGACTCGACCTCGCCGAGCGCCTCGCCGGCCGTGGTGTCGGCGCCGACGGCGCTGACGGAGACGAAGACGATGTCGCCGAGCGCCTCCTGCGCGTACGACGTGATCCCGATGCGGACGATCCCGTCCTCGTTCGGCGGGCTGACCCACTCGTGGTCGGAGGTGTAGCGGAGCTCTTCGGGGAACGACACGTCTGGTCTCACTCTCGTCCGGCGGCGGCGCGAGCGTAGCGGGGCGCCGAAAGCGGCCGCAACGCGTCGACGACGACCCGGGCGCGCTCCTCGACGCGGATCGTCGCGCCGCTGCGACCGCTGACCGCGTCCTCGACGCCGCCGGGGATGCCCATGGCGTCGGCGAGCGTGTGCGCGTCGCCGATCGCGCGGAACACGTACGGCGCCCGCAGCGGCGTCCCGTCCGCCAGCACGGTCGGCCCGGAGTCGCTGAACCAGCTCGACGCGGTCAGCCGCACGCCGTTGACCTGCAACGCCTCGGCGCCGGCGTCGCGGAGCTCCTGCATGGTGTCGAGCAGCAGGTCGGAGGTCACCGCGTGCTCCGGGTCGGTGATCGTCACCTCGACGCCCGGGCCGGCGGCGGCGACCGTCCCGGCCAGGATGCGCAGCGCGTCCTGGCGCCGGCGGCTCTCCGCGAGCGCGGCGGCGTCCTGCCCGGCGCCACCGGTCAGCCGGTCCCGGGTGCGTTGCAGCTCCTCGATCTCCCCGCGCAGCCGGTCCGAGCGGGCGGTGAGGTCGTCCAGGATGCGGACCAGGTCCTCCTGCCGCGCGGAGGCGAACTTCGACGTCTGCTGCGCCGCCCGGAGCTGCACGACCAGCGCGAAGCCGAGCACGGCCAGCATCAGCCCGATCAGCGCCTGGCTGCGCAGCGGGTGCCGGCGCCGCGGCGGCCTGGGGTCGCTCATGCGCGGAACAGGTGCCGCCGGATGGCGGCGAGGTTCTGGAAGATCCGGATGCCGAGCACGACGATGACCGCCGTCGAGAGCTGCCCACCGACCCCGAGCTGGTCGCCGAGGAAGACGAGCACGGCCGCCAGCAGGGCGTTCGAGACGAACGACACGACGAAGACCTTGTCGTCGAAGATCCCGTCGAGCAGCGCCCGCACGCCGCCGAACACCGCGTCCAGCGCCGCCACCACCGCGATCGGCAGGTACGGCTGGAGCCACAGCGGCACCACCGGCTGGAGCACCAGGCCGAGGGCGACGCCGACGAGGAGCGCGAGGCCGGGGATCACGGCGCCGCCGTCCCCGCGACCGGCGTGGCGTGCCGCAGCTCGGTCTGCGCCGCCGCGGGCAGGTCCAGCCGCTCGGCGCGCTTCACGTCGAAGCCGATCCCGAACGCGTCCACCCAGGTCCGGAACCGCCGCGCCGTCGCGCTGTCCCCGAACGCCGGCTCCAGCACGTCCGGGTCCCCCACCGCGCGCACGACGTACGGCGGGGAGACGGCGGCGTAGTCCACGAGGATCGACTTCCCGGCCTCGCGGATCGCGGTGAGCGCGCTGATCCGGCGGTCGTTGACCGTCACGGCCTCCGCGCCAGCCGCCCACAGGGCGTTGACGACGGACTGGAGGTCGGCGTCGCCGATCCGGCCGTCGCCCTCCGGGTCGTCGTCGTCCGCGCTGTCGTCCAGCGTGACGACCACGCCGGGGCCGCGGACGCGGACGCCGCCGACGGCGAGCTCGAGCCGGGCGAGCTGGTCGGCCAGCGCCCGGCCGGCCGCGCTCTGCCGCAGCCGGGCGTCGCGGGCGGCGGCGGTCTCGCGGCGCAGCGCCTCCTCCCGCGCGGTGAGCCGGTCGACGGTCTCCGTGCGCCGGCGCGCCTCCGTGACGAGCTGCGCGCGCACCCGCTGCGCCGCCGGCGCCCGCAGCCGGGTCTGCGCCGCGGCGATGCCGCAGACCAGGCCCACCACCAGCAACGCCGCCACCGCCACGACCGAGCTGGGCCGCGGCGGGCTGCGGTCCGGCGTCGCCGCGCGGCGCGCGGCCGCCTCGACGTACGCCGGATCGACGGTGATCGTCGTTATGTCGACGAAGAGAGACGTTGACACGAACGGGTGCGGGTCCTCCTGCGCCGGCCGCGCCGCCGTCCCCCCGCTCGTGGTCACGCCGCGATTCTGGACCATCGCGCGCGGATCAGTGCCCCGCCGCGTCGACGACCGCCGCCCACTCCTCCAGCAGCGCCGACGCCGCCGCCGCGTCCGGACCCTCGGCCCACAGGTGCGTCACCGCCTCCGCCGGGTCCGGCAGCACCAGCGCCCACCGGCCGTCCGGCTCGACCACCCGCACGCCGTCGGTCGTGTCCAGCTCCCGCCCCGCCGCCGCCTCGACCACCGAGCGCATGACCAGCCCCTTCGCCGCCCACGGCGTCGGCACCGACTGCCGCACCACGAACGCCGTCGGGATCCGCGCGTCGATCTGGCTCAACGTCAGGTTGGTGCGCGCGACCAGCCCGGCCAGCCGCACGAACGCCGCCACGCCGTCCAGCGCCGCCGTGAACTCCGGCACCACCACGCCGCCCCGGCCGTCACCGGCGAAGATCACCCCGGCGTCCCGCGCCCGCGTCACCAGGTCGTACGGCGACTGCGACGTCCACGCCACGTCCACCCCGTGGTAGCGCGTCACCATCTCGGCGATCCGCGTCGTCGTCACCGGCAGCACCACCGTGCCGGAGCGGCGTTCGGCCGCGACCAGGTCGAGCATCACGAGCATCGCCCGGTCGTCGTGGATCAGCACGCCGCGCTCGTCCACCAGCGCGATCCGCTCCCCCGCGTGGTCGAACCGCACCCCGAAGTGCGCCCGGCTCGCGCTCACGATCTCGCCGAGGCGTTCGATCCCGCGCATGTGGTCGGCCAGCGACTCGGTCGTGTACGCCTCGTCGAGCTGGTTGTTCAGCGTGAGCACGTCCACGCCGAGCCGGCCCAGCAACGTCGGCAGCACCAGGCTGGCCGTGCCGCCCGCCGTGTCGACCACGACCTTCAGCCCCGCCTCGCGGATTCCGGAGGTGTCCACGCAGCGCAGCAGCTCCTGCGTGTACTGCTCCATCGTCCGGCTCGGGAACGTCAGCTCCGCGATCTCGCCGGGGAACGCCCGGCGGAACTCCTCGCGGTAGAACACGCGTTCGAGCTTGCGCTGCGCCGCCTGGCTGAGGTCCGCGCCGTTGGCGTCGAGGAACGCGATGTCCAGGCTCTGCGGGTCGCCGCGGGTCGTGCGCAGCGTGATGCCGCCGACCGCGTCCCCGATCGCCACGTCGAACCGCGTCACCGGCGTCGGCGCCACCTCGAGGTCGCGCACGTTGATCGCGCTCGCGGTCAGTGCGCTGATCACCGCCCGCTTGAGCGCCCGCGCCGCGCGGCTCGCGTCGCGGCTGGTCGTGACGACGCTGCCCTTCTTGAGCGTCGTGGCGTACGCGCTGGCCAGGCGGACCGCCAGCTCCGGCGTGATCTCGACGTTGACCAGGCCGGAGACCCCGCGCGGGCCGAACAGGTTGCGCTGGCCCCGGCTCTCCCAGATCACGCTCGTGTTGACGAGCGCGCCGGCCTCGATCGTCTTGAAGGGGTACACCTTCACCCCGTGCGAGAGGAACGCCTCCTCCTCGATGACGCACTCGTCACCGACGACGGCGCCCTCCTCGATCCGTGCCGCCCGCATGACGTCGGTGTTCTTGCCCACGACGCAGCCGCGGAGGTTGGTCTGCGGGCCGATGAACACGTTGTCGTGGATCACCGCCCGGTGCAGGAACGCGCCGCTCTTCACGACGACGTTGCTGCCGAGCACGGTGTACTCGCGCAGCTCGGCCCCGCCCTCGACCTTCGCGTAGTCGCCGATGTACAGCGGCCCGCTCAGCGTCGCGTCCGGGTCGACCTCCGCGCCCTCCGCGACCCACACGCCCGGCTTCATCTCGAAGCCGTCGATCTCGACCTCGACCTCACGGTTCAACACGTCGGCCTGCGCGCGGATGTAGCTCTCGTGCGTGCCGACGTCCTCCCAGTAGCCGTCGGCGACGTAGCCGAACAACGGCGCGCCCTCGGCCAGCAGCTTCGGGAACACGTCGCCCGACCAGTCCACGACCTGGCCCTCGGCGACGTAGTCGAAGACCTCCGGCTCCATCACGTAGATGCCGGTGTTGGCGGTGTCGGAGAACACCTGCCCCCACGTCGGCTTCTCCAGGAACCGGTCGATCCGCCCGTCCTCGTCGGTGATGACGATGCCGAACTCGAGCGGGTTCGGGACCCGCTTGAGGCAGACGGTGACCAGCGCCCCCTGCTTGCGGTGGTACTCGGTGAGCGCGGTGAGGTCGATGTCGGTGAGCGCGTCCCCGGAGATGACGAGGAACGGCTCGTCGCGCAGCCGGTCCTCCGCGTTCTTCACGCTGCCGGCCGTGCCGAGCGGCTCCACCTCGGTCGCGTAGTCCAGCGCCATGCCGAGCTCGTCGCCGTCGCCGAAGTAGTTGCGGATCAGGCTGGCCAGGAACTGCACCGTCACCACGGTCTCGGTCAGCCCGTGCCGGCGGAGCAGCCGCAGGACGTGCTCCATGATCGGCTTGTTCACGACCGGGAGCAGCGGCTTCGGCTGGTTCGCCGTCATCGGCCGCAACCGGGTGCCCTCGCCCCCGGCCATCACGACCGCCCTCACGCGACCGCTCCTTCCGCGCCCCGCGTACCGGGCCGCCCCCGATGATCTCCCCCGGAGGGGCCCGGACGAACCAACCGCCACACCTGCCGGGCGTACAGCACGCCCGCCCACCAGTAGAGCGTGACACCCCAGGTCGCGAACGCCCAGCCGATCGGCCGCGCGATCGTGGCCGCGGTGTCGTGACCCGCGCCGAGCAGCAGCAGCGGGAACGCGTACAGCAGGTTGTACGTCGCCGCCTTCCCCATGAAGTGCACCGGCGGCGGCCCGTACCCCTTCGCCCGGAACATCGGCAGCAGCGTCGTGAGGAACAGATCGCGCGCCAGGAGGCTCAACGTCAGGTAGAGGGGCAGGATGCCGCGCACCGTGAAGGCCAACACTGTCGTCAAGATGTAGAGCCGGTCCGCCAGCGGGTCCAGCAACTGGCCCACGCGGGAGACGAGCCCGTAGCGGCGGGCGATCTTGCCGTCGAAGTAGTCCGTCCACCCGCTCGCGGCCAGCACCACGATCGCCCAGCCGTCCGCGTGCGGGCCGAGCACCAGCCACAGGAACAGCGGGACACCGAGCAGCCGCAGGAACGACAGGGCGTTCGGGACCGTGAGTACGCGGTCGGAGACGGCGGGCGCGCCGGCGCCGGTCACTGCCACCTCCGCTGCTGCCCCATCACCGAGCGGGCGCCGCGGGAACGGCGCTCCGTCTTCGGCGCAGTATGTCAGGCGGGCGAGGGTCTAGCCGGTGGCGGGGCCGGTCGTTAGCCTCGGGTGCATGCGAACCCTCACCCTACGCAGCGAGCGCCTCGCCGAGCTGACCCGCGACGAGCTGGCCGGCGTCGTCGGCGCGGCGGCGACAATAGGCGTCTGCCCGTCGATCCCGGACCAACCACTGCCTCACGCTGCTCTGCTGACACCGGACCCGTTCCGGTAGCACGGCCGCAGTGCGCGCCGCCGGGCACGTTGCACCCTGCTGCGCGCGGCTCGGTCACGCGGACGTGCCGCGGCCGTGCGCGCGGTCCCGGGGCCCTCGGCCTGCCCGGCGGGTCCGTGGCGCTCGGCTCTGCCGCGCGTCGTTTGCGCCGCGCGGGCGCTCGGGGCGTTCCGGCGCGGCCCGGCTCGCGGCCCACTCGTCGCGGCAACGGTCCTCGCGCGCGATGCCCGCGGCAGTCCCCGCGGCGCGATGCACGCGGCGTTCCCCGCCGCCGCCGTGCGTGCGCGGCCGGCGGGACCGCCTCTGTCGGGACGACAGGATTTGAACCTGCGACCCCTTGACCCCCAGTCAAGTGCGCTACCAAGCTGCGCCACGTCCCGGCGCCCCGGCGCGCGGCGCCGAGGTGCGGGCGGATCGTAACAGGCTCTCCGGGGCCACGGTCGAGCGTCCGCGCGGGCCGGCGGGCGCCCGCACCGCCCGCGTCAGCGGCCCTTGCGCTTCTCCTTCACCCGCACCTGGACGTCGATCGGGGTGCCGGGGAAGCCGAAGTCCTCCCGCAGCCGCCGTTCCACGAACCGCCGGTACCCCGGCTCCAGCGGGCCGCTCGTGAACAGCACGAACTTCGGCGGCCGCGTCCCCGCCTGCGTCGCGAACAGCACCCGCGGCGCCTTCCCGCCCCGCGGCGGCGGTGGCGTACGCCCGACCACGTCGCTGATCCAGGCGTTGAGGCGGGCGGTCGGGATGCGCTGCTCCCAGGACGCCAGCGCCGTCTCCAGCGCCGGCGCCAGCTTGTCGACGCCGCGGCCGGTGCGCGCGCTGATGTTCACGCGCGGCGCCCACGCGGTGCGGCCCAGGTCGCCGCGCAGCTCGCGTTCGAGCTCGTACTGGCGGTCCTCGTCCAGCAGGTCCCACTTGTTCACCGCGAGCACCAGCCCGCGGCCGGCCTCGACCACCGTCGCGAGCACCCGCTGGTCCTGCTCGGTCAGCGGCACCGACGCATCGACGAGGACGATTGCCACCTCGGCCGCCTCGAGCGCCTGCACCGTGCGGACGCTGGAGTAGTACTCGGCGCCCTTCGCCTCCCGCACCCGCCGCCGCAAACCGGCCGTGTCGACAAAGCGGTAGGTCGTTCCGTCGATCTCGACCAGCGAATCGACCGGGTCGCGCGTGGTGCCGGCGACGTCGTCGACCAGCACGCGCTCCGCCCCCAGCAGGCGGTTGAGCAGCGACGACTTGCCGACGTTCGGCCGCCCAACGAGCGCGACCCGCCGCGGCCCCGCCTCCTCGTCCGACTCCGGCGGCGCCTCCGGCAACGCGTCGAGGACCGCGTCGAGCAGGTCGCCGCTCCCCCGGCCGTGCAGCGCGCTCACCGCGAACGGCTCGCCCAGCCCGAGCGACCACAGCTCCGCCGCGTCCGACTCCGTCCGCGCGTCGTCCACCTTGTTCGCGGCGAGCACCACCGGACGCTTGCTGCGTTGCAGGATCCGCGCCACCTGCCGGTCCGCCTCGGTGGCGCCGACCGTCGCGTCGACCACCATCAGCACCGCGTCGGCGGCGGTCACCGCCACCTCGGCCTGGTCGGCGACCCGCGCGGACAGGCCCTCGGCGTCCGGGTCCCAGCCGCCGGTGTCCACCACCGTGAACGCGCGGCCCCGCCAGGCGGCGTCGTACGCCACCCGGTCCCGCGTCACCCCCGGCACGTCCTCGACCACCGCCTCGCGGCGCCCCAGGAACCGGTTGACGAGTGTCGACTTGCCGACGTTCGGCCGCCCGACGACGGCGAGCACCGGCAGCCGGCCGCGCACGCCCTCGGCGGGGACCGCGCCCTCGCTCACCATGTCTTCCGTCATCGCCGCACCGCCGCCTCCGCCGCCGCCACGTGCGCGGCGAGTGCCACGCGGATCTCCTCGGCGGCCGCCGCCACCGCGCTGCGGGCGCGCGGGTTGGCCGGCGCCGCGACCGTGAACGGCTCCCCGAACACGATGTCCACCCGGCTCCGCCACCGCGGCAGCCGCCGCCCCTTCGGGAGCGCACGCTCGGTGCCGAGGCAGGCCACCGGCACGATCGGCACCCCGGGCGCGCGCAGGGCAACGTAGGCGATGCCGTGCTGGACCGTCTCCAGCTCGCCGACGCCGCGGGTGCCCTCGGGGAACATGCCGAGCACGCCGCCGCGCCGCAGCACCTCCCCCGCCCGCCGCAACGCCTCCCGGTCCGGGCGCCCGCGGTCGACCGGGATCTGCCCCAGCCAGCCCAGCGGGCGGACCAGCCAGCCGCGGAACAGCTCCGACTTCGCGAGGAAGCTCGCCTGCCGCGGCACGAACGCCGCCACCAGCGGCCCGTCCAGGAACCCGCGGTGGTTCCCCGCCAGCAGCACCGGCCCGCTGGACGGGACCCGGTCCGGATGTCCAACCCTCACGTCGAGAGCGAGCCTGATCACGCTGCGCCCGACAACTCTCAGCCCGCGGTACAGCCGCTCGTTGGGCTGGACGTCCGGCAACGGTGGCCGCCGCGGGCTCACCGGCGTGGCCGCTCGCAGTCCGTGGGAGGCCGGGACCGCCTGGTCGTCACCAGCCGGCGTCGGGATCGGCTCGCTGCTCACGTCGCGTCTCCCCCGGTGCCGCCACCGCGCCGGCGCCGCCGGCGGCCGGCTGCCTGCTCCCCGGCCCCCCCGTGCCCGCCCGCGTCCTGCCGCTCGCCCGCCGCGTTCCCGCGCGTCTCCGGCGTCCCACGCGCCGCGTTCCCGCGCGCCTCCGGCGTCCCACGCGCTGCGTTCCCGCGCGCCTCCGGCGTCCCGCGCCCCGCGCTCCCTCGCGCGCTGCGCCGCGCCGCGCGCTGCGCGCGCTCTCCCGGCACCGCCCCGGCGCCCTCCGCCCGGCCGCTGGCCGGATTCGTCTGGCCCGCGGCCGCACCGGTGCTCCGGCGCCGGGTGGAACGCGTACCGGTGAGGCCGCGACGGGTCGCCGCCGCGAGCACCTCACCCACGACCTCGTCCACGCCCCGCGTCGTCGAGTCCACGACGAGCGCGTCGGCCGCCTGCACGAGCGGGCTGGCGGCGCGGCTCGAGTCGCGCTCGTCGCGGCGTTCGATCTCCGCGCGGGTGTCGTGCTCCGCCGCGGCGTCACCGGAGGCAGCGAACTGCCGGTGCCGACGCGCCGCCCGCGCCTCCGACGACGCGGTGAGGAACACCTTCAACGCCGCGTCCGGCGCGACCGTCGTCCCGATGTCGCGCCCCTCGACCACGATCGGTCCGGCGGCGATCAGCTCGCGCTGCCGCCGCACCAGCGCCTCCCGCACCGCAGGGACGGCTGAGACGGCGGAGACGGCGTTCGTCACGGCCCGGGACCGGATCGGCGTGGACACGTCGACACCGCCGATGGCGATCGTGGGGCGGCGCGGGTTCGTCCCGGGTTCGAGGTGCACGCGCTCCGCCAGCTCGGTGAGGGCTGCGGCGTCCTCCAGGTCGACCCGCCGGTCCAGTGCCTGCCAGGTCAGCGCGCGGTACATCGCGCCGGTGTCGAGGTAGCGGTACCCCAGCCGCTGCGCGACCCGCCGCGCCACCGTGCTCTTGCCGCTGCCGGAGGGGCCGTCGATCGCGATCACGACCGCGCCCGCGGGCTCGGCCGTCGCGTCGTCATCGGGCGCGGGGACGGGTGCCGTGGCCGGAGCGGGCGTCGCGCGAGCCACCGCCACCGCCTCCTCGTCCGCGCGCCCGGGCGGCGCTCGTCGCTTGCGAGCCTAGCGTGCGCGGTGCGCGCCGCCGTACCGCGCGTGCCGCCCGTCGCCCCGTCCCCGGCCTCGCCCACCGCCGCACGCTTTTTGTCGACACGTCGCCACGCCGCCGCACGCGTCGACTCGCATGACACCGCTAAGTCGATATGTTAGCTACTGCGGTGAGCGGCCCATCCGGCGGCCGCCAGCGCGGCCAGCAGCCGCTCGACCGAGTCCGGCCGTACGTCGAGGTCGACGTACCCGACCGGGTGGTCGGGCGCGTGCTCGATCGCCACGTCCTCGACGTTCACCCCCGCGGCGCCCGCCGCCGTGAACAACCGAGCCAGTTCTCCCGGCCGGTCGGCCAGGACCACACCGACCCGGCTCCACGCCGGCCGCGGCGCGGCCGCCTTGCCCGGCAACGTCGCCCGCGCCGAACGCCCCGCCGCCACGACCTCGCCCACGCCTCCGGCGTCACCGCGTTCCAGGCGCTCGGCGATCCCGTCGAGGAGGCCCGCGAGCGCGCGCAGCTCCGCCGCCAGCGGCGCGGCGTTGCCGGCCGCGATCCCCGCCCAGAGGTCGGGGTCGGAGTCGGCGAGGCGGGTGGTGTCGCGGAACCCCTGGCCGGCGAGCCCGGGGGCGTGCGGGCCGGCCGCCGCGAGCCGGGTGGCCAGGGCGCTCGCCGCGACCTGCGGCGCGTGCGAGACCGCCGCGAGCACCAGGTCATGCGTGGCGGCGTCCACGGTCACCGTGCGTGCCCCACACCGCCGCGCGAGCTCCTCGGTGTCGCTGCGGGCCCGCTCCGACGACCGGGGCAGCGGGCAGACAACCCAGGCCGCGCCGTCGAACAGCTCCGGCTGCGCCGCACCCGGCCCCCCGCGTTCGCGTCCGGCGATCGGGTGCCCACCACAGAAGCGGCTGGACGATTCACCGATCAGCGTCTCGACCTCAACGAGAACGTTGGCCTTGGTGCTCCCGACGTCGCTCACGGTCGCGTCGACCGTCAGACGGAGAACCCGTTCCACGACCGCCGCTGTCGCGGCCGGTGGCGTGGCGACGACGACGTGGTCGCAGTCCGCCAGGGCCTCCCACGAGACGGCGTCGCCCGCCCCGAGCGCCGCCGCGGTGGCGGCCCGGGCCGCGTCGGCGTCCACCAGCCGGGTGGCCACCCCCGCGCGCGCGAGCGCCAGCCCGATCGAGGTGCCGATCAGGCCGGCGCCGACGACGCCGACCCGCTCCAGCGTCACCGGGGCAGGTCCGTCCGCAGCGCGGCGGCACCGCGCAGGTACACGTGGCGGACCTCGGCCCGGCTCAACGGCGTCTCGAAGTGCGCGAGCAGCCGGAGCACGCGCGGCATCGCCGCCGGCACGTCGATCTCGGTGGCACAGAGCAGCGGCACGTCGGTGATGCCGAGCTGGCGGGCGGCGTAGGCGGGGAACTCCGAGGTGAGGTCCGGCGTCGCCGTGAACACGATGCTGATCAGGTCGTCCGGGTGGATCCGATTGCGCTCGAGGACGGCCGTGACGAGTTCGCTGGCCGCGGCCAGGACGAGGTCGCGGTCGTCCCGGTCGACCTGCGTCGCCCCACGTACCGCGCGTACCGCCACCACGCCTCCTCTCGTCCGGGCCACCTTAGTGGCTTCGTGCTAGGTCGGCGCAACGCCATGCCGTTTGCACGCTTACCCGATAAGTCGACAGATCGGTGAAGTGCTGGAGCCACGTAGCGCTTCGCACTACGAGCCGCCCCGCGCGGCCATACCGGAGCAGGAGCCGGATACGCCCGCACAAGATGCGGACACAAATCGACTTGTCGTTGCGCTGCGCGGACTCGGCAGTCGCGGGGCCGGAGGCGACGCTCGGACTTCTCGCTTGGCGGCCCTATTGCTTCAGTGAGACCAGAACAAGTCGACTTACAGGCTTGCTGCCTTGTAGAGGGAGTGCACCTCGGGCGGCGCCAGGTGCCGTAGCCGTCCGGGCCGCAGCTCGCCGAGCGCCAGCGGGCCGATGTGGGTCCGGACGAGGCGGCGGACCGGATGCCCCAGTGCGTCGAACATCCGCCGGACGACGCGGTTGCGACCGTCGTGGATGACGACCTCGAGCTGGGCGGCGACGTCGGTCGCCGCGACGATCCGCGCCGCGTCCGCTCGGGCCGGCCCGTCGTCGAGCTCGACCCCCGAGCGAAGCTGCTGCGCCAGCCGACGGCCGGGCCGGCCGTCGATCTGCACGAGGTAGGTCTTCGGCACCCCGAACGACGGGTGGGTCAGCCGGTGGGTGAGCGTGCCGTCGTTGGTGAGCAGGAGCAGCCCCTCGCTATCGGCGTCGAGGCGGCCGACGTGGAAGACCCGGTCCGTGCGGTCCGCGACGTAGTCGCCCACGCACGGGCGGCCCTGGTCGTCGTGCATCGTGGTGAGGACGCCCGCGGGCTTGTTGAGGGCGAGGTAGACGGTGTTGGGCACGACCGGTACCGGCGCGCCGTCGACCATCACCTCGTCGGTGGCGGGGTCGATGCGGGTGCCGAGCTCGCGGACGGTGGTGCCGTTGACCCGGACTCGTCCGGCGACGATCAGTTCTTCGCAGGCTCGTCTCGAGCCGAGACCACTAGAGGCCAACGCCTTCTGTAGACGGACACGGTTGGTATCGTCCAACTCTCGGCCTGACATCGAGACGTGTTACGCGTGGTCGGCGAGGTCGTCGAGGTTGACCGGGAGGAGCGGCGCGAGGTTCGGCAGCTCCTCCATGCTCCGGATGCCCAGGCGCTGGAGGAAGTACGGCGTGGTGACGTACAGGTGCGCGCCGCTCGGCCCCTCCTCCCCCGCCTCCGCGATCAGCCCGCGGGCGAGCAGCGTGCGGACGACGCCGTCGACGTTGACGCCGCGGATCGCGGCGACCGACTGCCGGCTGACGGGCTGGCGGTACGCGATCACGGCCAGCGTCTCGAGTGCTGCCTGCGTCAGGCGGGCCTGCTGGCCTTCGAGCACGAAGCGTTCGATGTACGGCGCGCAGTCGGGGGCGGTGTAGAGCCGCCAGCCGCCGGCGACCTGGCGCAGCTCGAAGCCGCGGCCGTCCCGGGCGTACTCCTCGGCGAGGTCCTCCAGCGCGGCGAGCACCGTCGTCCGCGGCGCCTCGACCACCTGGGCCAGGTCGACCTCCGGCACCGGCTCGTCCACGACCAGCAGGATCGCCTCGAGGATCCGCCGCAACGGCGGCAACGGCTCGTCGCGCGGCTCCGTACCGCCGTGGTGGGGGTCGATCTCGGCGCGCGCCGCCGCGGCCTCGTCCTCGCCCGCCTCGGCGGGCGGCGCGGGCGGCGCGGGCGGCGCGGCGTCGCCGGCAGGCGCGGCGGCCGGGTCGGTGACGTCGCCAGAACCGGCCGGACCCGCGGCGGCGTCCGCGCGGGCGATGGCGGCATCCGTTATGTCAACCACATCCTCGCCGCCGGGTACCTCCGGTACCCCCTCGAACGGCGCGCCGGGCAGCTCGTCGTCAGGCATCGGTGGACTCCTCCGGAGCGGGTTCGGGGGCGCCGTCGTACTCCTCGACCGCCAGGTACACCGACGGCCCCGCCTCGTGCCCGGTCCAGCGGCACTGGAGGTCGCCGAGCGGCACGATCTGGTCGAACGCGACGTGGCCCTCGCGGTAGAGCTCGAGCAGCGCGAGGAACCGGGCGACGACCTCGATCGTCTCCCGGCAGTCGGAGACCAGCGCACGGAACGACGCCGTCCCGGCCTCCGCGAGCCGTTGGGCGAGCAGGACGGCCTGCTCGCGGACGCTGACGCGGACGTGGTGCACGTGGTCGACGGCGACGGCGGGCGGCTCGCGCGGCGTGAGGGCCCGGACGGCGAGCGCGGCGAACTGGTCCAGCCCGATCCCGATGAGCACGTCCGGCACCGCAGCCGCGAACCGCGGCTCCAGGCTGACCGCGCGCGGCACCCGCCGAGCCTCCTCCGCCATCAAGCCGCCGAGGATCGCCGCGGCCTCCTTGTACGCGCGGTACTGGAGCAGCCGGGCGAACAGCAGGTCGCGCGCCTCGAGCAGCGCGACGTCCTCCTCGTCGTCCACCTCGCCGGCGGGCAGCAGCCGCGCCGCCTTGAGGTCGAGCAGCGTCGCCGCGACGACGAGGAACTCGGTGGCCTGGCCGAGGTCCCAGGACGAGCCGGCCGCCCGGATGTGGGCGATGAACTCGTCGGTGACCTGCGACAACGCCACCTCGGTGACGTCGAGCTTGTGCTTGGCGATGAGGTTCAGCAGCAGGTCGAACGGCCCCTCGAACACGTCGAGGTGCACGGCGAAGCTGCCCCGCCCGGGCGCGGCGACGGCCACAGCTCCGGCGTCGTCCTCCATGCCCGCACGGTAGCAGGCGGCACCCGCCGCACCGGCCGCCACGCCGCGAGCCGACAGCGGAGGCAGGCGTGGCGAGAAAGTGCTGAACGTCTTTGTCGACTTACAGCAGGTGCGGGACGTGCAGGGCGGTCAGCAACGGTGCCAGGAAGGCGCCCGAGATCGCCGACACGAGCGCCAGCAGCAGCCCCTGCCCGGTCCGCAGCAGCGGGAGCATGAGCACGATGACGATGCCGAGCCCGATGTTGCGCTCCTCGAGGTGGTAACGCGCGTTGCGCCAGCCGGGGCTGGACGGCGCGAACAGCCAGAGGATCCGGGCCCCGTCCAGCGGCGGCAGCGGGATGAGCGTGAGCACGCCCATCGCGGCGTTGACCACCATCAGCTCGACCACCAGCACGACCAGGAACCCGCCCGGGACGACCTCCGCGCGCGGGCTGGCGCTGTAGACGGCGACGTCGCCACCGATCAGCGACAGGCCCACGGCGGCGAGCGCGGCGACGGCGAGGTTCGCCAACGGCCCGGCGAGCACCGCGAGCACGTACCGGCCGCGCGCGCCGCGGAACCGCGGCTCCTGGAGCCCCACCGGCTTCGGCCAGCCGACGCCGGACAGCAGCATGACGATCACGCCGAACGGCTCGAGGTGACGTCGCGGGTCGGGGTGCAGCCGCCCGGTGGCGACGGGCATGCGGTCGCCGAGGGCGCGCGCGACCCCGGCCTGGACGAGCGAGTGGACGACCACGCCGATCACCAGCGCGATCGCGACGCCGAGCAGCTCGACGGGGTGGCGCAGCAACCACAGCACGGGCCCGGGCTCCCTTCGCGGACGGCGGTAGCGACGCTACCGCGTGCGGCCGCGCGGGGCGGGACCCCGCCGCCCGGGGACGGGCGGCCATGGCGGCGCCGGGCGTCAGTGCCCGCCGCGGAGCCGGCGGACGAGCACGCTCTGCTCGCCCTTCGCCTCCAGGTCCGCGAGCACGACCGCGAGCGCCTCGCGCACGATCCGGCCGCGGTCGGCGGCCAGGCCGTACTCGCCGCGCAGCGTGAGCCGGGCGCGTTCGATGTCGATCAGCTCCTCGGCGGAGCAGTAGACGGTGATCTTCTCGTCGTGGCGCTCGCGCCCGGTGGGGCGGCGTTCGCCGAGCGGCCGCGGGCGCCGGCGGACCGGCGGCGGCGCGAACGTCTCCTCCCCCACCGGCTCCACCGCCGCGAGGGCGGGCGCGGCGGCGGCCGCGACCGGCTGCGGTGCCGGTGCGGGCGCCGCCACGGGCTGCGGCGCGGGCTCGGCCGGAGCGGCCTCGGCCGCCGGGCCGGTGGAACGGAACAGCTCGTCCGCCCCGGGCAGGGTCACGCGCCGGCTCATCGGGCCAGCACCTCCTTGGCGAGCTCGCGGTACGCCTTCGCGCCCGTCGACGACGGTGCGTACGTCGTGATCGGCTCCCCCGCGACCGTAGTCTCGGGGAACCGCACGGTCCGGCTGATCACCGTATGGAACACCCGGTCGCCGAACGCCTCGACCACCCGCGCCAGCACCTCGCGCCCGTGCAGCGTGCGGGAGTCGTACATCGTGGCCAGAATTCCCTCAAGTTCAAGTTGAGGGTTAAGCCTTTCTTGAACTTTGTCTATAGTTTCGATCAACAGTGCGACACCTCGCAGGGCGAAGAACTCGCACTCCAGCGGGATTACGACGCCGTGCGCGGCGGTGAGCGCGTTCACCGTCAGCAGGCCGAGGCTCGGCTGGCAGTCGATGAGGACCACGTCGTAGTCGCCGAGCACCGGCTGGAGCACCCGCAGCAGGGTCTGCTCGCGGCCGACCTCGGCGACGAGCTGGACCTCGGCGGCGGAGAGGTCGATGTTGCTGGGGAGCAGGTCGAGGTTCGGGACGTGCGTCTTGAGCATCACGTCCTCGACGCCGACGTTGCGGTCCATCAGCAGGTTGTAGACGGTGCGGTCGAGCTGGAGCGGGTTCACGCCCAGGCCGACGCTCAGCGCCCCCTGCGGGTCGAAGTCGACCAGCAGCACCCGGCGGCCGAGCTCGGCGAGCGCGGCGCCGAGGTTGATCGTGCTGGTGGTCTTGCCGACGCCGCCCTTCTGGTTGCACATCGCGAGGATGCGGGCCGGGCCGTGGCGATCCAGCGGCGGCGGGTCCGGGAACGTGCGCAACGGCCGCCCAGTCGGCCCGAGCGGGACGGGCTCCGGCGCGACCTCCGCGGCGGGTGGTGCGGGCGGCGCGGCGGGTGCCCCGCCCGGCGCGGCTGGCGGCTCGGACGGAGCGACGGGTGCCGCGGGCGCGCCGACCGCGTCGGCCAGCGGCACAGCCGGCGGCTCGGCGGCGGCGGTCTCGGCCGGCTCGTCCGCGGCGGGCGTCCCGGACGGCCCGGTGCCGGCCTGCGCGTCGTCCCCGGCCGTTGCCTCCGCCGCCGTCCACGGCGCCCCCGCGGCCTCGCCCGGCGGCGTGGCCGGCGGGGCGGGCTCGGGTACGGCGAACGGGTCCGTCGCGAATGTCGACATACCGTGAAAGCCTCCTGTCGGGAAACCGTCGTGCAGCCATGACGACAGGCGGGCGACGCTAGCGCCGCGAGCGGCGCGGCGCAAGGTCGCGGTGCGCGGGGGCGGCGGGGAGGCGCGTCAGGAGGTCGCGCGCGGGTGCGCGGCGGCGTACACCTCGCGCAGCCGGTCGACGGTGACCAGCGTGTAGACCTGCGTCGTCGTCACCGACGCGTGCCCGAGCAGCTCCTGCACGACCCGCACGTCGGCGCCGCCGTCGAGCAGGTGCGTGGCGAACGAGTGCCGCAACGTGTGCGGCGAGACGACCGCGGCCAGCCCGGCGCGGTCGGCGGCGGTGCGCAGCACGGTCCACGCGCTCTGCCGGGACAGCCGCCCGCCGCGGGCGTTGAGGAACACCGCGGGCGTCCCCCGCCCCGCGGCCGCGAGGACGGGGCGGGCGCGGACGAGGTACGCCTCCAGCGCGGCGCGGGCGTAGGAGCCGAACGGGACGACGCGCTCCTTCGACCCCTTCCCGAACAGCCGCACCGCGCCCGACGCCACGTCGACGTCGTCCAGGTCGAGGCCGACGACCTCGGAGATGCGGGCGCCGCTGCCGTAGAGGAGCTCGACCAGCGCGCCGTCGCGGAGCGCGCGCGGCGTCTGGTCGAACGCCGCCGCCTCGATCAGCCGCTTCACGTCGTCGAACGCGATCGCCTTGGGCAGCGAGCGCGGCAGCACGGGCGGGCGCACCTCGCGCGCGACGTCGAGCGGCGCCCACCCCTCCCGCACGGCGAACTTGTGCAGCCCGCGGACGGCCACGAGCGCGCGGGCGGCCGACGACGCCTTGACCGGCGGGTGCCCTGCCGACCCCTCGCGCAGCACGGAGACGAACCGCGCCACGTCCGCCTCGGCGACCGACGCGAGCGGCGTGTCCTCCCCCACCACGGCGGCGTACCGGCGCAGGTCGCGCCGGTAGGAGGACAGCGAGTTGCCGGCGAGGCCGCGTTCGACGGCGAGGTGGTCGAGGTAGCGCGCGGCGGCCGCGGCCACCGACAGCGTCAACTCAGCCCCACACCTCGGCCAGCGGCACCGACGACAGCCCGTGCGCCTCGGCGACCGGCGCGTACGTGACCTGCCCGCCGACGGCGTTGACGCCGAGCGCCAGGGCCGGGTCGCGGCGCACCGCGTCCACGACGCCGCGGTTGGCTATGGAGACGGCGTACGGGAGGGTGACGTTGGTCAGCGCGTACGTGGAGGTGTGCGGCACGGCGCCCGGCATGTTCGCGACGCAGTAGAAGATCGAGCCGGCCACCTCGAACGTCGGGTTCGAGTGCGTGGTGGGCCGGGTCGACTCGAAGCAGCCGCCCTGGTCCACGGAGATGTCGACCAGCACCGACCCCGGCTTCATCGACGCGACCATCTCGTCGGTGACGAGCACCGGCGCCTTGGCGCCCGGCACGAGCACCGCGCCGATGACGAGGTCCGCCTCGACAACGGCCTTCTCGATCTCGTACGTGTTCGAGGCGACGGTCTGGATGCGGCCCTTGTGGATGCGGTCTACCTCGCGGAGGCGGGCGATGTTCTTGTCCAGCAGGAGGACCTCGGCCTCCATGCCCTGCGCGATCCAGGCGGCGTTGGAGCCGGAGATGCCGGCGCCGAGCACGACGACCCGGGCCGGGTACACGCCGGGGGCGCCGCCCATGAGGACGCCGCGGCCGCCCTGGGCGCGTTCCAGGAAGTGGGCGCCGGCCTGCGGCGCCATCCGGCCCGCGACCTCCGACATCGGCGCGAGCAGCGGCAGCGAACGGTCCGGCAGCTCGACGGTCTCGTACGCGACGGCCGTGATGCCCGACTCCAGCAGCGCGGTGGTGCACTCCAGCGACGCGGCGAGGTGCAGGTACGTGAACAGCACCTGGTCCTTCCGCATCCGGTGGTACTCCTCCGCGATCGGCTCCTTGACCTTGAGCACGAGGTCCGCGGTGCCCCACACGTCGTCGGCGGTGCGGAGGATGGTCGCGCCGGCCGCGACGAACTCGTCGTCGGTGATGGACGAGCCGACGCCCGCCGACTCCTCGACGTAGACGTCGTGGCCCGCGGCGGAGAGCTCGCGGACGCCTGCGGGCGTGATCGCGACGCGGTACTCGTTGTCCTTGAGCTCGCGCGGGATGCCGACCTTCACGTGACTCCTTCGGGGGAACGCGCCGGCGTCACCCGCGCCGGGAACGGCTCCGCAGTCTAGGGGACGCGCACCTGGGCGGCCTCACCCGGAGGCCCTACACTGCTGGCGCCCGGTTTGTGCCTCCCGCTCACGGGGACGGATCCAGCAACCGGGAACCCTACGCAAAGGAGTCCCACTCGTGCGCACTCGTGTGCTCGCGGCAGGTGGAGTGGCCCTCGCCGCCGCCATCGCCGCCACCCTCTCCGGTGGCACCGCCACCGCCGCCGGCTTCTCGGCCCCCGTGGTCGTCAGCTCGCTCAACGCGAGCGAGCCGGGCATCGACGCCGCCCCCGACGGCACCCTCTACATCAACGCCCCCCTCGGCATCGGCTCCAGCCTCCCGACCTCGCCGAGCGTCGTCTGGCGCTCGACCAACGGCGGCGCCACCTGGACGCAGACGCCGTTCGGGCTGCGCGCGGCCGCCCCCGGCGGCGGCGACTCCGACATCTCGGTCGCGCCCGACAACACGCTGTCGTGGACCGACCTGTGGCTGGGCAGCTCGACCGTCGGCAAGTCCACCGACCAGGCGCAGACCTGGCTGGTCAACCCGCTCCAGGGCACGTACGCCCAGGACCGCCAGTGGGTCGCCGGTGTCGGCGGCAACGTCGTCTACCACGTGACGCACCAGATCCCCACCGGCATCACGGTGGCGCGTTCGGTCGACGGCGGCGTCACCTACCCGACGCAGACCATCGCCGCGACGCCGCTCGACCAGACCGGCTGCGTCTGCCCGGCGGGCACGCTGATCGCCGAGGCCGGCACGCCGGTCGTCGCGGGCCAGCAGGCCAGCAGCGTCACCGACAAGGTCGGCGTCATCTACTACACGTCCTCCGGCGGCATCAAGTTCGCCAAGTCCACCAACAGCGGCTCGTCGTGGACCAACGTCAACGTCAAGCCGGCCAGCAGCGCCGACACCGGCCGCGCGTTCCCGGTCGTCGCGAACGCCGGCAACGGCGTCCTCGTCGCCGCCTGGCAGGAGGTCAACGGCTCGTCCAGCACGGTCGCGTACAGCGTCTCGACCAACTGGGGCTCGACCTGGAAGGCGCCGGTGACGATCGTCAGCGGCGGCTCCTCGGTCTTCCCGTGGATCGACGCGCGCGGCTCGAAGGTGTCGGTGTCGGTGTTCCACACCACCGCCAGCGGCCTGCCGGACAACGTCGCCAACTCCGCGTCGTGGTTCGAGACCTACCTCGAGGGCACGATCACGCTGAGCGGCACCGCCCCGAACATCACCGCCACCACGGCGTGGGGCGCGCTCCAGACGGCCGACACCACCGCGGTGAAGACCGGCCCGATCTGCACCAACGGTCTCGACTGCTCCGGCGACCGCGAGCTCGGTGACTTCCAGGCCGTCGCGATCGACCGCAACGGCATGGCGAACCTCACCTACGCCCGCAGCATCAACGGCGCCAGCGACACCGAGATCCGCTTCGTCAAGCAGATCTAGCAGACAGACAACGGAGGCCGGGCGCTCGATGCGCCCGGCCTTCGTCATGTCCAGGGTGGGGTGAGCGGAGTGCCGTGGGCGGGGCCGGACGGGTCCCGCGGCTAAAGGGAGCGCCGGGCAGAGCCCGGCGCGGAATCTAGCGGGACGCGTCCGGCCGCGACCGCGGCGCTTCAGATACCCAGACGACGCGCGGCGGCGAGGACGCCGAGCGCGCACATGGCGTTCGTGATCGTGCCGTCGAACACCCACTCGCACGCGTCGCGCAGCGGCACCCACCGCACCTCGAGGTCCTGCTCCTCGTCGACGACGTCCGGACGTTCCGCCGCCTCGGTGACGCCGGAGGCGAGGTAGACCTCGTAGCGCTCGTCCGAGCCGCCGGGTGTCGCGTACACGGAGCAGAGGGGCTCCACCGTCTCGGCGACGTAGCCGGTCTCCTCGTGCAGCTCGCGCTTCGCGGTCTCGGCGGGGTCCTCGCCGTCGACGTCGCGGATGCCGGCCGGCACCTCCCACAGCGCCGCGCCGACGGCGTGGCGGTACTGCTTGATGAGCAGGACGTTGCGGTCGGCGTCGATGGCGACGGCACCGACCGCGCCGGGGTGCTCCACGACGTCGCGCGGGGCGCTGCTGCCGTCGGGCATCCGGACGGTGTCGGTGCGGACGCTGATGATCTTGCCGGAGAAGCGTTGCTCCGACTTCAGGACCTCGTACGTCACGCGACCGGCGCCGGGTCGGCGGCCTCGAACGGCAGCGCCCCGACCCGCCCCTCGGCGACCGCGCAGGCGGCGCCGACGAGGCCGGCGAACAGCGGGTGCGCGCGGGTCGGCCGGGACAGGAACTCCGGGTGCGCCTGGGTGCCGACGAAGTACGGGTGCACGTCGCGCGGCAGCTCGGCGAACTCCACCAGCCGCCCGTCCGGCGACGTGCCGGAGAAGACCAGGCCGGCCTCCTCCAGCGTCTTGCGGTAGGCGTTGTTGACCTCGTAGCGGTGGCGGTGCCGCTCGCTGACGTAGGGCTCGCCGTAGACCTCGTTGACGATGCTGCCGGGGGTGAGCTTGGCCGGGTAGAGGCCGAGCCGCATGGTGCCGCCCATGTCGCGCTCGCCGGCGACGACGTCGCGCTGGTCGGCCATCGTCGCGATGACCGGGTGCGGCGTTGCCGGGTCGAACTCGGCGGAGTTCGCGCCGTCGAGGCCGGCCAGGTCGCGGGCCACCTCGATCACCATGCACTGGAGGCCGAGGCAGATGCCGAGCGTCGGGATGCCGTGCTCGCGGGCGTGGCGGATCGCGCCGAGCTTCCCCTCGATGCCGCGCACGCCGAACCCGCCCGGCACCAGCACGCCGTCGACACCCTCGAGCGCGCGGGCGGCGTTCTCCGGCGTCTGGCAGTCGTCGCTGGTGACCCAGCGAATCTCGACCCGCGCGTCGTGGTGGAACCCGCCCGCCCGCAACGCCTCGGTGACCGAGAGGTAGGCGTCGGGCAGGTCGACGTACTTGCCGACGAGGGCGATCGTGACGTTCTTCTCCGGCTGGTGGACGCGGCGCAGCAGCCGGTCCCAGTCGGTCCAGTCGACGTCCCGGAACGGCAGGCCGAGGCGGCGCACCACGTAGGCGTCGAGGCCCTCGGCGTGCAGCACCTTCGGAATGTCGTAGATGCTCGGCGCGTCGACCGCGGACACCACGGCCTCGGTGTCGACGTCGCACATCAGGCTGATCTTGCGCTTGACGTTCGCGGGGATCGGCCGGTCGCTGCGGCAGACCACGGCGTCCGGCTGGATGCCGATGCTGCGCAGCGCGGCGACGCTGTGCTGCGTCGGCTTGGTCTTCAGCTCGCCGCTCGGCCCGATGTACGGGATCAGGCTGACGTGCAGGTAGAAGACGTTGTCGCGGCCGACCTCGTGGCGCACCTGCCGGGCGGCCTCGAGGAACGGCAGGCTCTCGATGTCGCCTACCGTGCCGCCCACCTCGGTGATGACGACGTCCACGTCCGCGGTGGCCATCTGGCGGATGCGGTGCTTGATCTCGTTCGTGATGTGCGGGATCACCTGCACGGTGTCGCCAAGGTACTCGCCGCGGCGTTCCTTCGCGATGACCTGAGAGTAGACCTGGCCGGTCGTGACATTGGCGTGCCGGTCCAGCTCGACGTCGAGGAACCGCTCGTAGTGGCCGATGTCGAGGTCCGTCTCCGCGCCGTCGTCGGTCACGAAGACCTCGCCGTGCTGGAACGGGTTCATCGTGCCGGGGTCGACGTTGAGGTAGGGGTCGAGCTTCTGCATCGTCACGCGCAGCCCGCGCGCCTTGAGGAGGCGGCCGAGGCTGCTGGCGGTCAGGCCCTTGCCGAGCGAGCTCGCGACGCCGCCGGTGACGAAGATGTGCTTGGCCAAGAGTGGCGCTCCCGTGGTCGGTGTCCCGCGGGGAAGACCCCGCGCGTCCACGGGAGTTCACGGTAACACGGCCGTTCCGGCGTCCTCGCCGACACGCCTGCTGCCGTCTGCTGGCAGCGCAAGGGGCGGCTGCCGGTCGTCCCGGCCGCCGCCCCTGTCGCGTCGTTCGTGCCCGTCAGGTGACGGTGAGGGCGACCTTCATGTCCGGGTGGATGTTGCAGTAGATCGTGTACGCGCCGGCCGTCATGCCGTGGAACACGTGGCGGATCGCCTGCCGCCCGGCGCCGTTCTGGCTCGTGCCGTGGCCGTCGATGCGGACGTTGTGGGCGAACGTGTCGTTGTTGCGGAAGTAGATCGGCACGTCACCCGACTTCGCGGTGATCGCCTTCTGCTCGAACTCGAAGTTGTGCGCCACGAGCGTCGAGTCGCCCGGCAGCGGCGTCGCGTCCGACGCGGTCGCCGCGCCGACGACGCCGGTCAGGACGACGAGCCCCGCGATCGCCGCCACGACGCGCGACGGGGTGCGGGCGGCGTCGGTGCCGTCGCGGTGGCGCAGCACGGCGATGCCCGCGACCACGCCGGCGAGCGGCACGAGCACGCTCAGCGTCGCGAACCCCATCTCGAACCACGACCGCGGCTGCGTGAACCCGGTCCAGCCGAAGAACAGCCCGCCGAACACGAGCAGCGTCAACGACGACACGACGAGCGTGTAGACCGCGCTCGCCTTCGAGCCGCGGCGCAGCCACGCGATCGCGCCGCCGAACAGCAGGATCGCGATGGCCACCGGCGGGAAGAACTGCATGTCGAACGCCATGCCCGCCGCCATGAGCGCGACGAAGCCGGCGACCTCGGCGATCGCGACGTCGCGCAGCATCCGGCGCCAGGTCATGCCGGTGCCGGCCACGGTCGTGGCGCCGGAGATGCCGAGGTAGCCGGCGGCGCCCGCGGTGGTGCCGGCGGGGGTGTCCGTCGCCGGGGCCGTGGTGGCCTCGGCCGTCGTGCCGGTGGCGCCGGTCGCCGCTGGGATCGGCGGCGCGCCCGCGGCGGCGGCGTTCTCCGGGATCGTGTGGTGGATGACCTCGAGCACGTCCGGGTCGCGCGCGTCCGGTACCGCGGCGGCCTGGTCGATGGTGGCGTCCGGCGCGGTGCGCCCGGTCTTGCTGATGCGCGGCATCTGTCGACCCCTTCCGGTCCTCACGAAACGGCGGCGACGCTAGACCGGGTGCGAGCGCGCGGAGGTCGTTCGGCGAAAGACGGTGCGAACTGACCAGGCGACTCGCCCCGCTATCGCGCGGTGCGCGCCGAATGC
>DASTMB010000074.1 GCA_035714365.1 Mycobacteriales bacterium
CACGGCTTGGCGCGCTGGTCGGCGACGCTGCGCGCGCTGCTGGCGCGCGGCGTCGACGTGCGGGTCGTCACCAGGCCGCCCGCCGAGCAGCCGCGCGCGACCGCGCTGGTCGAGCAGATGCGCGACGCGGGCGTCGCGGTCGACCTCTGGGCCGGCATGGGCGAGCGGGCCGTCGTGGTCGACGGCGACGTGACCTGGCTCGGCGGCACCGACCTCGGCGCCGACGCGCCACCAGGCCCGGCCTGGCTGCGGGTGAAGGGCGCGCCGCTGCCCGCGGCGCTCGCCGACCTGCTGCGGCCCGCCCGCGCGCCGCGCCGCCCGCTCGGCGAGCCGACCAACCCGCCCTGCGAACGCTGCGACGGCCCGACGGTGCTGCGGCGCGGCGGGGGAGCGGCGGCGTTCGTCTGTGTGGACGGGCGGCACTGCACCGGGCTGCGGCCGGTGTCCGACGAGGACCGCGAGGAGCGCCCGGACAGCGCCGTCGGGCCCTGCCGCCAGCCCGGCTGCACCGGCTGGCTGGTCAAGCGGGACGGCCGCTACGGCGCGTTCACGTCGTGCAGCCGCTACCCGGCCTGCTCAGGCCGGTGACAGCGCCGGCGCGACGTCGTCGCCGGTGAGCGCGCGCAGCTCGCCCTTCGTCGGCTTCTTCACCTCGGACAGCCGCATCGCCTGCGTCTGCACCGCCTGCTCGAACAGCGTCCGCACCGCGCGGGCGTTGCCGAACGACTGGTCCCGCACCGAGCCGGCCAGCAGCGCGCGCACCCGGTCCTTCGCCGACTTCGTCGCCGTGTAGCCGGCCTGGCGGCACATCGTCGCGAAGATCGTGAGCAGCTCCTCGTCGGTGTAGTCGGGGAAGTCGATCGTGCGCGGCATCCGCGAGCGCAGGCCAGGGTTGGTCGCGATGAACGCGTCCATCTCGTCCGGGTAGCCGGCGGCGATGACGACGGTGTCGTCGCGGTGGTCCTCCATCAGCTTCACCAGGGTGTCGATCGCCTCCTGGCCGAAGCCGCTCGCCGACCCGGCGTCGCGCGCGAGCGTGTACGCCTCGTCGATGAACAGCACGCCGCCGCGCGCCTTCCCGAACGCCTCGCTCGTCTTGATCGCGGTCTGGCCGACGTACTCGGCGACCAGGCCGGCGCGGTCGGTCTCCACCACGTGCCCCTTCGGCACGACCTCGAGCGCCGCGTAGATCCGGCCGATCAGCCGGGCCACGGTGGTCTTGCCGGTGCCGGGGTTGCCGCGGAACACCAGGTGCAGGCTCATCACCGCCACCGGCAGCCCCGCCGCGCGGCGCATCTTCTGCACCCGCACCAGCGCCGTGAGCTCCTTCACCTGCTTCTTCACGACCGCGAGCCCGGTGAGCGTCTCCAGCTCCTTGAGCGCGGCCTTCAGCTCCGCCTCGCCGGAGCGCGTCGTCGTCGGGTCCTTCGCCTTCGGCGCGCCCTCCGCGACCGGCACGCCGGACGTGCCGACCTCGGTCCACCTCCCCTCCAGCGAGACCGTCCAGCGCCGGCCGTGCTCGTCGACGCCGACCATGCCGGCGAGCTGCGCGGCGACCTCGTCGGCCTTGGCGGTGCCCTTCTCGACCTTGGCGTGCAACGACTCCCAGGTCGCGGCGAGCTCGTACAGCGTCCGCAGCGCGGCCTCGGCCACAGCGCGTTCTCCCCTCACGGCGTCGGGTGGGTCCGGCCAGTATCGTTCCTGCCGTGCCTCAGTCGCGGAGCAAGGCCCCGATGGTCGTCGCCGTCGTCGTCGGCCTGGTGCTCATCGTCGTGGTCCGCGCCGCCCTCGGCGGCGGCACGAAGCCGGGCGCGCCGAAGGCGAAGAGGTCCGGCTGCATCCCGCTGACCGTCGCCGCGTCGTCGGAGAAGGCGGCGCTGCTCAAGGCGATCGCCGCCGAGTACGACGCCGCCGACCGCAAGGTCCAGGACCGGTGCGTCGCCGTCGACGTGTACTCCAAGGCGTCCGGCGGCGCCGCCGAGGCGCTCGCCCGCGGCTGGGACGACCAGGTCGACGGCGCCCGCCCCGACGTCTGGTCGCCCGCGTCCAGCTCGTGGGCGGTCATCCTGCGCCAGCGCACCTCCGCCGTCGACAAGCCGGACCTCGTGCCCGGCGACAAGCCGACCGACCTGCCGCACGTCGCGCAGACGCCGCTCGTGCTGGCCATGCCGCGGCCGATGGCCGAGGCGCTCGGCTACCCGAAGAAGCCGCTCGGCTTCGGCGACCTGCTCGACCTCGCCCGCGACCCGTCCGGCTGGGGGCGGTACGGCCACCCGGAGTGGGGCGCGTTCCGGCTCGGCAAGACCAACCCGAACTTCTCCACGTCCGGCCTCAACGCCACCATCGGCTCGTACTTCGCCGCCACCGGCGTCTCCAGCGACCTCACCGCCGCGAACGTGCAGGACCCGAAGACCGTCGCGTACGTGAAGGGCGTCGAGCAGTCCGTCGTCCACTACGGCGACACGACGCTGACGTTCCTGTCGAACCTCCAGGCCGCCGACGACCGCGGCCAGGGCCTGTCGTACATCTCGGCCGTGACGATCGAGGAGAAGTCGGTCTGGGACTACAACGAGGGCAACCCCACCGGCGACCCCAAGACGCTCGGCAAGCACCGCAAGCCCGGCGTGCCGCTCGTCGCGATCTACCCGAAGGAGGGGACGCTGTTCTCGGACAACCCGTACATCGTCCTCAACGCCCCCTGGGTCGACGACGCGAAGAAGGCCGCCGCCGCCGACTTCCTCACGTTCCTCCAGTCCGGCAAGCAGCAGCAGCGGTTCAAGGACGCGGCGTTCCGCGACTTCCAGGGCCGCTCCGGCGACAAGATCGGCCCGCGCAACGGCCTCGACCCGGCACAGCCGAAGATCACGCTCGCGCCCCCTGCGCCGGCCGTGCTCGACCTCGTGCAGAAGTCGTGGGACTCGCTGCGCAAGCGGGCACGCGTGCTCGAGGTCATCGACGTCTCCGGGTCGATGGGCGAGTCGGTGTCCAGCGCCGGGCGGACCAAGCTCGACCTCGCCAAGGCCGCCGCGATCCGCGCGCTCGGCGAGTACTCGCCGGAGGACGAGGTCGGCCTCTGGGTGTTCTCCTCGAACGTCAACGGCCGGCCCACGCCGTACCAGGAGCTGGTGCCGATCGGCCCGGTGAAGGACAACCGCGCCGAGCTGGCCCGCCGCATCTCCGGGCTGATCCCCAACGGCGGCACCGCGCTCTACGCGACCACGCGCGCGGCCGTGGACAACGTGCGGAAGTCGTTCAACGCGGAGCGGATCAACGCCGTCATCTTCCTCACCGACGGCAAGAACGAGTACCAGCCGGACCAGAACCTCGAGGGCCTGCTGCGCGACCTGCAGTCGGAGGACGAGTCGGTGGCGGTGCGGGTGTTCACGATCGGCTACGGCGACGACGCCGACCTGCCGACGCTGTCGCGGATCGCCGCCGCCTCGCGCGGCGCCGCCTACGACGCGTCCGACCCGGCGTCGATCGACAAGGTGTTCACCAACGTGATCTCGAACTTCTGACCCGATGACGCTCAAGGACGAGGTGCGCGACCCCTGGACCTACGTCATGGGGGCGCTCGGCGGCGGCCTCGGCTGGGCGGTGCTGGCGGGGATGGGCCCGCCCGGATGGATCGCCGGCGCCGGCGTCGGCGCCGCGGTCGCCGTCACCAAGATCGTCGCGGGCGCGTTCGTCCGGCCGACCGGCCCGCGCCGGAAGCGGCCGAACGAGCGGCGGCTGCCGGTGCTGACCCGGACGTTCGAGGCGGCCTGGCTGGCGCGCGCCGAGGCGGCGCAGCGCAACTTCGACCAGATCGCGTCCAGCGTCGAGGAGGGGCCGGTCGCCGAGCGGGTGCAGAGCCTCGGCGACGAGGCGTGCGAGTCGCTGTGGGCGATCCAGCGGCTCGCCGGGCAGGCGTCGGCGATCCGCGTCGCGCTCGGCCGGATGGACCCCAGGCGGCTGGCGTACGAGCAGGACCGGCTGCGGGCCGACCGGTCCGGCGACCCGGTCGTGGTGGCGGAGCGGCAGCGCGCGCTCGGGGCGGTGCAGGCGCAGCTCGACGCGTACCAGCGGCTCACCAGCGCGCTCACGGCGGTGCTGGCGCGGATCGAGTCCGGCTCGCTCGGCCTCGAGGGCCTGGTGGCGCGCCTCGCCGAGGTGGTGGCGTTGACGCAGGCGTCGGCCGTCGGCAGCGGCGACCTCGCCCAGGTGGACGAGCTGGCCCAGGAGCTGGAGGGGCTGCGCGCGGGCCTGGTCGAGGCGGAGGACGTGTCGACGCGGGCCATGCAGGGGCTGGCGCCGTTGCCGCAGGCGGCACCGGCCACGACGCAGCAGCCCGTCCCCGGTAGTGTCCCGACCCAGGCTCGCCGCCGCGCGGGCGAGTAGACCGTCCCCGGAGGACTGACACGTGTTCGAACTGCTGAGGCGAGGCTGGTCGTACTTCGTCGCCGCGCTGTCCGGCAAGCTCGACGAGCGGGCCGACCCGAAGATCCAGATCGAGCAGGCCATCACCGAGGCGAAGCGCCAGCACGAGCTGCTCTCGCAGCAGGCCGCCGCCGTCCTCGGCAACCGGCACCAGCTCGAGATGAAGCTCGACAAGCAGATGGACCAGGTCGAGCAGATGCAGGGCTCCGCGCGGCAGGCCGTCGTGCTCGCCGAGCAGGCCCGCGCCGCCGGCGACACGGCGAAGGCGGCCGAGTACGACTCGGCGGCGCAGTCGTTCGCGACGCAGCTCGTCGCCGCCGAGAAGGCGCTGGAGGACCTCAAGCACCTGCACGACCAGGCGTTGCAGGCGTCGGAGAAGGCCAAGCAGGCCGTCCAGCAGAACGCCATGCTGCTCCAGCAGCGCCTCGCCGAGCGGACCAAGCTGCTCAACCAGCTCGACCAGGCGAAGATGCAGGAGCGCGTCAACGACGCCCTCAAGTCGGTCTCGCAGCTCGCCGTCCCCGGCAACACGCCGTCGCTGGACCAGGTCGCCGAGAAGATCGAGGCCCGCTACGCCCGCGCGATGGGCGCGTCCGAGCTCCAGGAGACCTCGGTCGAGTCGCGGATGCTCGAGGTGCAGCGTTCGGCGCTCGACGTCGAGGGCCAGCAGCGGCTCCAGGCGATCCGCGCGTCGATGGGCCTCACGCCCGCCGCGACCGCGACGCCCGCCGCCGCCGAGACGCCGGCCGAGGCGCCCGCCACCGAGTCGAAGCCGGCCCGCGCCCGGAGCAAGTCCACCCCGTAGCGCACCTTCCCGGGCGGGCGGCGCGCTCCTACACTCGCTCGCATGCTGCTCTTCGCGACGCGGCGGTCCTGCTACGCGATCGACCCCGGGCTGGGCATGCTCATGCAGCTCCCCGGCGGGACCGACTGCGGCCTGCGGCAGGGCGTGTGGCACGCCGTCGTCTACGACGAGCAGCCGTGCGAGGGGCGCCCGTTCTTCTGCTCGGTGGCGCCGCGCGACGGCGGCGCGCCGGTCGCGATCCGCACCAGCGCGGTCGGCTGGGTGGGGCCGGAGCCGCCCGTCCCGGCGTTCGCCGAGATCTTCGCGCCGGCGCTGCGCGGCTGACACCGACCGCGATCACTGCTGCGCCACGCCGCGCGCACCCGCACGCCGCGCCGCATTGATCACTGGCGGGTGGGGGTCCCCGTCGTGTTGCGCGCCTCGGGGGCGACGCGGGCCGGCGGGACGGCGGGGGCGTACGGCAGCGTGAAGCCGATGCGGGCGCCGCCGTCCGCGCGGTTCGCGGCGTGCACGGTGCCGCCCTGCGCCTCGACGAGCTGGCGGACGATGTGCAGCCCGAGCCCCATGCCGGCGTACTCGCGGCGGTCACCGGAGCCGGCCTGGAAGAACCGCGTGAACATCTGCTCGGCGGCGCCCGGCGGGATGCCGACGCCCCGGTCGAGCACCTCGACCACCGCGTAGCCGTCGCCGCCGCGCACCAGCACCCGGACCTCGCCGCCGCGCGGGCTGTACTTGATCGCGTTCTCCAGGAGCTGGCCGACGACCGGGTCGATGGTGGTGGGGTCGCCGAGCACGTACGGCAGGTCGTCGGGCACGTCCACGACCACCCGGTGCAGGTCCGAGACGGCGCCGAACCCCTCCGCCGCCGCGCGCACCGCCGGCTCGACGTCGAACGCCACCTGCTCCAGCGAGAAGCGCGCCACCCCGGCGCGGGCGCCGAGCAGCAGGTGGTTGACCAGGCCGACGAGGGAGTCGGTGCGGTCGGCGACCGCCGCGAACGCGTCCTCGCGCTCGGTGCGCGAGAGCCGGTCCCAGCTCTGCCGCAGGATCGCGACGTACCCCTTGATGACGGTGATCGGCGTGCGCAGCTCGTGCGAGGTGGTGGCGAGGAACAGGTCCTTCGCCTCGTCCAGCGCCTTCGCCTTGGTGACGTCACGGAAGCCGACGACGGTCTCGCCGACGCCGTCGAGCGGGGAGGTGAGGACCTCGATCCAGCGCCCGTCGGGCAGGTGGTGGTCGGTGGCGACGTGCGGCGGCCCCACGGGGAACGGCAGCGGTCCGCCGACGACGGTGGTCGCGGGGAGGCCGGTGAGGCGGGCGGCGGCGGCGTTCCAGGAGATGACGTCGCCGCGGGCGTCGAGCACCGCCATGCCGTCGGCCATGCCGTCCACGACGGCCTGCTCGTGGTCGCGGGCGCGGACGACCTCGGCGTGGGTGGCGGCGTTGGCGAGGGCGGCGCCGGCGTGGCCGGCGAGCAGCGTCGCGACGTCGACCTCGTCGGGGGAGACGACGCGGCCGGGCTGCGCGAACAGCGCGTAGAGCGCGCCGCGCACCTCGCCGCGGCCGACGCTGGGGATGACGAGCAGCGTGTGCAGGCCGGGGACGGCGGCGTTGATCTCGGCCATGAGGTGCGGGTACCGCGTCAGGTCCTGGAGCACGAGCGGCTCGCGGGTGCGCAGCACCTCGCCGAGCGAGGAGTCGCCGACCGGCCACTCCGCCCCGACCAGCCCGGCCGGCAGCCCCTCGACGGAGACGATGCGCGCGGTGCCGCCCTCGGCGGCGACGAAGCCGGCCGCGCTCGCGTCGACCAGCTCGCGCGCCGAGTGGCAGATCCGGGCGAGGACGGCGTCCACGTCGAGGTCGGCGTTGAGCTCGCCGACGAGCGCGGCCAGCCGCTCGACCCGGCTCGCCCGCTCGGCGAGCGCCCGCTGCGCCTCGGCCTGGCGCCGTACCGTCCGGGCGATGGTCTCGCCGACGAGCACGCAGACGGGGATCGCGACGCTCACCGACGAGATCGACGCCTTGGGGACGTGCGTGAGCGTGAGCGGGACGACGTACGCCACCGCGGCGACGGGGGCGAGCAGCCACGACATGCGCGGCGGGTGCGCGATGCCGACCCAGACGAAGATCACGACGAAGTAGACGGCGTAGCTGTACGCGCTGACGCCGCCGTAGCGGTTCGAGACGGCGATGAGCGCGAAGCCGAGCAGGCCGAGCACGAGCGACGCGCGCGGGTGCCACCGCTGCCACGGCAGCAGCAGGTACGACACGGCGCCGGTGCCGAGCGCGATCAGCCCGATCGCGTTGAGCAGCGCGATGTCCAGCAGCTCGCTGCCGGGCAGGTAGTTGTTGACGACGGTGAACGCGCCGGCCGCCATGAGGAGCAGCCCGGCGGTCCGGCCGCCGTTGCCTGGGGTGGCGGACGCCATGCGGTGAGTATCGGGCGCGCTCGGCGCCGATGTGGGGGGATCGCCGGAATGTCCCGGTTCGCCGGGTGTCGCGGCGGCGGCAGGAGCGGGGGAGCGCGGCGGCGAAGCAACGGAGCGTAGGTCCCTCGCCCCTCACCGGAGGAACGCCGTGCGCGTCCGTCCCACGCCCGCCACCGGCCTCGCGCTCGCCGCGCTCGCCGGCCTCGCCGCCGCCGCGCTGTCCGCGCCGCCGAACGCCCTCCCCACGAGCGCCTCGAAGCGCCCGGAGAAGGCGACGGTCAAGAGCTTCCCGGTGTACGACGCCAAGGGCCGCAAGACCGGCACCGCGAAGTGGCGGCTGACCAAGGCCGGCGGCAACTGCTGCGAGGTCCTCGTCACGACGACCCGCAGCGGCCGGATCATCGAGTTCGGCGGGACGTACCCGATCTACTCCGACGACCGCGGCGTGACCTGGACCGAGATCGCGCCGGCCGTGCCGAGCACGTCGAAGATCCCGAACCCCGGCCCCCGGCAGATCGCGGGCGGCGAGGGCACCGTCGTGCAGGCGCCCGGCGGCGACATCCTCGGCATCGGCTGGGACCCGTACAGCGGCGACCGCCTCCAGTCCTTCTTCTACAGCGCCAAGGAGAAGAAGTGGTTCTACAACGAGGCGCCCCTGCACGAGCCGTTCTACGACCGTGAGTGGGTCGCGGTCGCCAAGGGCCCGATCACGATCAACGGCACCACGTACCCGTGGGTGGCGCTCGTCCTGAGCAACGCCAACCGCGAGTTCGTGCTGATGAGCACCGACGGCATCAACTACTTCACGCCCACCCAGCGCGACCTCGACGCGGTCCGCAACACGCGGGTGAACTCCTACCTGCCGGTCAAGAGCGACCCGGACCTCGACTACACGCAGGAGCAGGCGCAGACCGGGCTCGCGGCGCTGCCGCAGGGCGCGCTGTCGTTCGACCACGCGCAGGGGTGCAAGACGCAGATCTTCACCGCCGCCGGCTCGTGGTCGTGCTTCACGCTGCCGAACGAGCACGAGCTCGAGGGCCCGCTGCACGCCGACTCGCGCGGCTGGCTGCACGAGGTCGTCGCCGACGGCTCGGACGTCGTCTACCGGCTGTCGAAGGACGGCGGGCGGCGCTGGACCGAGCGGACGTTCCACTACCCGGGCGAGCCGATCGTCAACGGCAGCGACGCGACGTACGACTTCAAGGTCAACGGCAAGCTGGGCATCGCCGTCGTCGCCTCGCACGCCCGCAAGGCGAACGGCACGTTCCAGGACATGGTCATGAAGATCGACGTCCGCACGCCGACGCCGAAGCTGGAGAAGACCTACTTCGTGGGCGCCGGCAACTTCGCGTCGAGCGTCGGCCTCGACCCGCTCACGCTGGTGAGCGGCAAGAGCAACCGCGTCGACTTCACGTCGGTGGCGATCCTGCCGGACGGCAAGATCGTCGTGTCGTTCGCGGACAAGACCTACGACGACCCGGCGGTCGCGGTCCTGCTGTAGGCCCCGCAACGCCCGAAGGGCCGCCTCCCCGTTGCGCGGGAGGCGGCCCTTCGTGCGTGCGGAGCGGGCTAGCCGATCGTCCAGCGGTCCAGGCAGACCAGGTTGCCGGTGGCGCCGGCGCGGTGCGTGCCGAGCACGACCAGCTTCACCGTGTGCACCTGGTCGGAGAGGCCGGTGACGGTGCGGCGGACGTTGTACGCGGTGGTCGCCGCCCAGTTGTCGTACGTCGCCTTGAGGACGCCGTCGACGTAGAGCGACGCCTTGCCGCGGTTCGGGCCGGTGCTGGTCCACCACGAGATCGACGTGCCGCGGAACTGGAGGGTCGCCTGCTCGTTCGCCAGGTCCGCGACCGCGAGGAACCCGCCCGACGCCGCCGACACCGGCGCGGAGCGCCAGGAGTAGGTGAGCGTCGGGTTGGCGGTCAGCGTGCTGCCGACCTTGACCGCGTCGAACGACACGAACGTCCCCGTGCCCTTCGTGCTGCCCTTCTTGCCGGTGGCCACGACGCGCAGCTTGTGCGTGGCCGCGGTCAGCCCCACGATCGGGCGCGGCACGCGGTAGGTCGTGGTGGCCGCGTAGTTGTTGACCGTCGCCCGCTTGACGCCGTCGACGTAGACGTCGGCGGTGCCCTGGTTCGGGCCGGTCACCGTGTACCAGGTGACCGCCGTGCCGGCGAACGTGTACGCGACCGCGGCGTTCGGGAAGTGCTCGGTGACGTAGGTCGAGCCGAGCGCCGCCGATGTCGGCACCGCGCGCCAGGTGTAGCGGGCGGACGGGCTGACCTCCTGCACCGTGGTGGCCGCGCGGAACGCCGTCGTCTTGGTGGCGACCGCGTTGCCCGCCACGTCGGCGACGGTCGGGGCCGCGGCCGGGTTGACGACCGCGGTGTAGTGCTGGCCCGCGACGAGCGCGGACTTCGGCTTGAGCGCCGCCGTGCGGACGGCGCCGCTGGCGCAGTCGACCGCGGCGTTGCCGGCGTCGGCGCAGGTGACGGTCGCCGGCAGGTTGGTGACGGTCGAGGCGACGCGGAGCACGAACGACGCCGCGCTCACGCCGTGCACGGCCTCGCCGAACGTCGCGACGACCGGGCCGTTGAGCGCGGCCGGCGCGGTGACGGTGACGAGCGGCGCGATGATGTCGATCGTCCAGCCGTACGTCGTCTGCGCGGTGTTGCCCGCCGCGTCCGTCGCGGTGACGACCAGGCTGTGCGCGCCCGGCACGAGCGAGGAGTACGACTGGCCGTCGGCGCAGGCGGTCGCGGTCGCGCCGTCGAGCGCGCAGGTGAACGTCACCAGCGCCTCCGTGTCGGTGATCCCGAACGTCGCGGTCGTGGCCTTGGTGACCGCCGCCGGGCCGGTGACGCTCGGGGCCGGCGGCGGGGTGGCGTCGACCGTCCACGCCCACGGCGTGGCACCGGACTCGTTGGTGGCGGCGTCGCGGCCGAGGACGGCGAGCGTGTGCGCGCCGTCGGCGAGCGAGGCCGTCGAGAACGACGAGCCGCAGTCGGCGTAGTCGCCGCCGTCGACCGAGCAGCGGAGCTGCGTCGCGTCGTGCGCGTCGAACGTGAACGACCCGACGGCCACCTTCGTGACCGCGGCCGGGCCGGTGAGGATCGACGGCGGCGTCGGCGCGGTGGTGTCGACGGTCCACGCGAACTGCGTGGCCGACGCGGTGTTGCCGGCCGCGTCGCTCGCCTTCACGTCGAACGTGTGCGGGGCCTCGCTGAACGACGAGTAGGACGGGGCGGTGGTGCAGGCCTCGTACGCGCCGCCGTCGAGCGAGCAGGTGAGCGTCGCGTCCGGGTCGGCCTCGTAGACCGCGAACGTCGCGGTGGTGGCGTTGGTGATCGTGGCCGGGCCGGTCGTCACCGACGGCGCCGGGGGCGGCGTGGTGTCGACGGTCCAGGCGCCGCTCGTGGGGGCGCTCTCGTTGCCGGCGCCGTCGACCGCGACGACGTCGACCGTGTGGCCGCCGTCGGCGAGGCCGGTGAGCGACAGCGGCGAGGTGCAGGCGGTCGCGGTGGCGCCGTCGACCGCGCAGCGGAACGTCGTGCCGGCCTCGGTGTCGCCGAACGTCAGCGTCGCCGACGTGGCCTGCGTCGTGCCGGACGGCACGCCGGACAGCGACGGCGCGGGCGGCGCCGTGAGGTCGATCGTCCACGCGGCGCTGGTGGCGTTGCCGATGAGGGAGCCGCTGCGGGCGCGGACCCGGAACGTGTGGGCGCCCGCGGCCAGCGACGAGTACGTCTTCGGGCTGGCGCAGGTGCCGTAGGCGGTCCCGTCGAGCGCGCACTGGAACGTCACGCCGGACATGGCGTCCGTGAACGCGAACGTCGCCGTCCGCGCGTTCGTCAGCGCGGGCGGCTTGCTGGTGATCGTCGGCGCCGGCGGCTTCTTCTTCGCGGCGGCCCCCGCCGTGCCGGCCAGCGGGCCGGCGACGAGGGCGGCCGCGCCGAAGGCGGCGGCGGAGCGGAGCAGTACGCGGCGAGTCGGCATCCGGTCCCCTGCGAGAAGTGGCGAGGTGGGTCCCCCGTGGGCCGAGCCGGCCCGGGTGTTCCGCCGAGTCTGCCCAGGCGAGTCCGCGTCTGTCCGGCGAACGGCCGAGAAAGTTCACCCGTCCGGGTGTGTGGCGACGTGTCCGCAGGAGCGGGACCGCGGCGCGCCGAACGTTGCGGGCATGCGACCCCTCACCCGCCTCCTCGGCTACGCCGCCGCCGTCGCGCTGGCCGCCTCGGCCCTCGCCGGCACCTCGGCCGCCGCGCCCGCCCGTGCCGGCGACGACGCCGTCGTCGTGGCCGTCATCGACTCCGGCTTCTCGCCGTACCACTGGGACTTCCTCGCGTCGAAGATGCCGCAGGCACGGACCGCCACGAAGGCGGACGACCTGCCGCTCGACCGGGCGCCGCACACCTGGCTGCGCGGCTTCCCGGAGCCGTCGGCGTTCGGGACGTACGCGCCGCTGCGGCTGAGCCTCGACGGCCGCAACGCGAAGACGTCCCAGGCGAAGCTGTTCCAGCGGGACGCCCGCGCGTGGGACTCGGTCGAGGGGAGCAACCGCTCGGACACGTCGTACTACTGGCTGCCGGGCACGAAGGTGATCGGCGCGATGTCGTTCGGCTCCGGCACCGACACCCCGATCTGGGGCGCCGGGGCGGTCGAGCACGGCATGGGCACCACCACCGTCTCCGTCGGCAACGTGCACGGCACCTGCCCCGAGTGCCTGCTGGTGTTCCTCCAGGCGAACGGCGACGACCAGTACGAGGCCGCCATCGAGTGGGCGCTGCGGCAGCCGTGGATCGACGCGATCAGCAACTCGTACGGCGTCTCGGCGACCGGCGTCCTCCGCGACCGGGTCTACGCCGGCTCCGACACGGCGTTGCAGAAGACGGCGACCGAGCGCGGCAAGACCGTCTTCTTCTCCTCCGGCAACGGCGTGATGAACGACTTCGTCACCCCCAACACCACGCTGCTGTCCTCGCAGGAGGGCCCGGACTGGCTGGTCACGGTCGGCGCCACCGACCCGGCCGACGTCGACTACCCCGGCGCGGGCAAGCCGGCCGACATCGCGGGCATCGGCACCGCCTACCCTTCCGGCTACGGCTCCACGACCGTGAGCGACGGCGCCGACTTCAGCGGCACCTCCAACGCCACGCCCACCATCGCCGGCACGTACGCCCGCGCGCTGTGGCTGGCCCGGGACGCCCTGTCCGGCCCGTCGCGGGTCCAGAGCGGCGGCGTCGTGGCCCGGGGCGGCCGGTACGCGTGCGGCGCCAAGCGGCGCGCCTGCGAGCTCGGCGACGGCGTGCTCACGCGGACCGAGCTGGAACGCCGCCTGTTCCAGGGCGCCACGCCGACCACCGGCGGCTTCGCCGGGCGCCGCAGGGTGCCGTCCAGCATCCTCGGCGTCGTCCCGGTCCCGCCGCCCGTCGGCGGCACGCCGGTGCCGTTCGTGACCACGCCGCCGGTCGCCGACAGCCGCCGGTTCTCCGAGGGGTACGGCACCTACCGCGCCCGCCTCGACGGGACCGCGAAGTGGCTCAAGGAGTTCGAGACGAGGTTCTGGGGGCCGCTGCGCGGCACCGCCCCGGCGCCGGCCCGGCCGGCGGGGGACACCGAGTGGTTCCGCGTCGACTCGTGGTGCCGCCAGCACGTGTGGGGCACCTGGCGCGGCGGCGCGTACCTCGACGAGACGAGGACGCCGCTCCCGCTGCCCGACCCGGCGACGCCGTCGCGCAACGCCTACCAGGCCGGCTGCAACGCGCTGACCCGCCCACCGGTCTAGCGACCCCGGACACGCGACGAGGCCCCCGCCTGCCGGCGTGGGGCCTCGTCGTTCGTGGGCGATAGTGGTGTCGAACCACTGGCCTCTACCGTGTCAAGGTAGCGCTCTCCCGCTGAGCTAATCGCCCGAGGCGGAGGCGAGAATCGAACTCGCGTACAGGGCTTTGCAGGCCCTTGCCTAAGCCACTCGGCCACTCCGCCAGCTCGAGACCCGGAGGCCCCGCTTCGTACAACGACCCCCCGCGCGACGTGCGCCCGGGGGGCATCTCGTACGGCGTGGAGTATGCCACAACGCCGCCCACCGCACCCTCCGCGGGCCGGCTGTCACGGTATCTGCGGCGACGCGCCGAAGGATTGCGGCCGGTCGAGCGTAAACCGGGCGTCGGACGAGGTGGACGACGGCTCCCGGCCCCTTTCGGGGTCCGGGACACCGTTGCCCGTCCTCGCCCGGCTGCCGCGCGGCGTGCCGTTACCGCGTGGAGGCAGGCCGGTCGCCAGGCCGCCCGGTCCCGAGGTGGGCGACAGGGAGGAGGTGTTGTGGAATGAAGGTCGTACGTGCTCTCGTGCTGGGCGGTGCGGTCGTCGCGGCGCTCGCCGCGACCCCGGCCAACGCTCAGACAGTGCCCGGTTGCGACACGGTGCAGACAGTGCCGTCGTCGATCGGTGTGACACTCGGTGTCACACTGGACTGCTCCGGCAGTGGCAGTGCGGTCTCCGTGGCGACAGTCCCTGGTTGCGAGCTGATCCAGACAGTCGCCAGCGAGATCGCGACAGTGCCCTGCTCGTAGTAGGTCACCCACGACGGTGAGAGCCGTCGGAGCCGGGAGTCACGACCAGCGCGCGGTCCCGACCACCCCGGCCGCGGCGGGCGCCACCGCCCTCACCACCCACGACAGGAACGTCCCGAGGCACGGGGACGGCGACGTCGTCCGAGGGCCGCCGTCCGCCACCCCGTCCGGCCCGCGGTATCAGCAGCCGCGGCCGCGACGGCCACCACCGCCCCGCGTCCCCACGCCCCGGGCCGTCCCTACCGCCCCAGGAGTAGCAGCACGATGAGCACCGCCACGCCCACGCTGCCCCGGACCCCCCGGCCCGGCGCGCGCGACGATGTCGAGGCGATGATCGGCGACACGCCGCTCGTCCGGCTGCGCCGGATGTTCCCGGCCGACGGTCCGGCCGTCTACCTCAAGCTCGAGCAGTTCAACCCGGGCGGCAGCGTCAAGGACCGCACCGCGCTCGGCATCATCCGCCACGCCGAGGAGACCGGCGTGCTGCGGCCCGGCATGACGATCGTGGAGAGCTCGTCCGGCAACACCGCGATCGGGCTGTCGCTGCTCGCGCAGTCGCGCGGCTACCACGTCGTCGCGATCTGCGACCGGCACCTGCCGGCGGTCAAGCGGGCGCGGCTGCGCGCGTTCGGCGCCGACGTCGTGTTCCTGCCGGACACGCCGCCGGGCATGGACACCGTGCAGCTGCGCATCCGTCTCGCCGAGCACCTGGCGAACGTGCTCCCGGACGCGGTGACGCTCGGCCAGTACTCGAGCCCGGGCAACGCGCGGATCCACTACGAGACCACCGGCGCCGAGATCTGGCGCGACACCGGCGGGCATGTGTCCGCCCTCGTCGCCGCGGTCGGCACCTGCGGCACGATCACCGGCGCCGGGCGGTACCTGAAGGAGCGCGACCCGTCGGTCTCCGTCGTCGGCGTGGAGCCGGTGGGCTCGGTCGTGTTCGGCGGCGACCACGGGACCTACCTCGTCCAGGGCGGCGGCCTCAGCTTCGTGCCGAGCATCTTCGACGGCGGCGTCGTCGACACCGGCATCAAGGTCGACGACGCGACGACGTTCGGCTGCGTGCGCGACACGGCGTTGCGCGAGGGGTGGCTGCTCGGCGGCACCGGCGGGCTGGTCGTCGCCGGCATCCAGCGGATCGCCGAGCGGTACGGCCCGGACGACACCGTCGTCGGGATCGTCGCGGACTCGGGGGACCGGTACGTCGAGACGCTGTTCGACGAGGACTGGATGGCGGGCCACGCGGCCGGCGCCGCGCCGGTGTCCGCGTGGGCGGCCCACCCGGCGACCGCCGCGCTGACGCAGGCGCTCGGCTGCAGCGTCAACGCCGTCCCGGCCGACCCGGGGCCGGCGCTCGCGGAGTTCTGCCACACGATCGGGTTCGACCCGGCCGGGCTGCCGGTGCCGCCGGAGGGTGCCGCGTGAGCGGGTACCTCCTCCTCCACTACGACGAGTTCCACACGCCGCTCGGGCTCGTCTCGCCGCTGCTCACCGGCGACGGCCCGCGCGTCGTGCTGCACGTCCGCGTCGACGACGCCGACGACGGCGGCGCGGCGCCCGCCGAGGGCTGGGTGCGGGAGCACGTCGACGCGCGGGACGAGTTCGCCGCCGGGTACCTCACCCGCGCGGTCAAGGCGAACGCCGTGTACGAGGGCGGCTACTACCTCTCCGCCGCGCTGTCCCGCCCGCTGCTCGCCGCGGTGTGCGCGCGCTCGCTGCGCGAGCGCGGCATCGGCGTGCTGGTCCACGGCTTCGCCGGCAACGACCAGCTCCGCTTCGAGATGGCGGTGCAGGCGCTCGCGCCGGAGACGACGATCGTGTCGGTCGCCAGCCTGCTCGGCAGCCAGAACGACCGCAACGGCGACGGCTACACCGTCAGCACCAACCTCTGGGGCCGCAGCGTCGAGGCCGGCCCGCTCGCCGACCCCGCGACCCGCCCGCCCGCCGAGGTGTTCGAGCGCGCCGGGGCGGGGTTCGCCACCGACGTGCCCGCCGCGCTGCACACGGTGTCGTTCGAGCGAGGCGTGCCGGTGGCGTTCGACGGCGTCGCGAGCGGGCTGCCGGACCTGCTGCGCCGGGTGGAGGCGGCCGCGCGGCCGCACGGCTTCGGCTACACCGACCTGGTCGAGGACGGCGCGATCGCGCTGAAGACCCGTGCGGTCTACGAGTCGCCCGCCGCGATCGTGCTCGTCGCCGCGCACCGCGACCTGGAGCGCCTCGTCGCGACGCGCGCGCAGAACCGGTTCAAGGCGCTGGTCGACCAGGCGTGGGCCGAGCTGGTCTACGACGGCTACTGGTTCGACGCGCAGCGGGAGAGCCTGGACGCGTACGTCGACAGCGTGAACCGCTGGGTCACCGGCGACGTCGACCTGCTGTTCCGGCCCGGCGGCGTGCACGTCGTCGGCCGCCGGTCCCCGCACGGCCTCTACGGCGAGGCCGAGTCCATCTACCGCTTCGGCCAGGACTTCGGCGCGCGCGAGGCGACCGCGGTCGCCTCCTCGCTGTCGGCCCACATGCGCGCGTCGGTCCGGCGCGGCGCCACCGCACGAGAGAACGGGAACCCCCGATGGAACGCCTGATGTGCCCTCCGACGTACTTCGACGTCGAGTACAGCATCAACCCCTGGATGGACGTCGCGGTGCCGGTGGACAAGGCGCTCGCGGCCGACCAGTGGCAGCACCTCTACGACACGCTGGTCGAGCTCGGCGACACGATCCACCTGGTGGACGCGGCGCCGGGGCTGCCGGACATGACGTTCTCCGGCGACGCCGGGATGGTGTGGCAGCGGACGTTCGTGCCGAGCAACTTCCGCCACCCGGAGCGGCAGGGCGAGGTCGCGCACTACCTGCCGTGGTTCGAGGCGAACGGCTACGCGATCCGGCCGATGCCGGACGACGTGGTGTTCGAGGGCCTCGGCGACGTGGTGTTCCACAACGCGCGCGCGTTCGTCGGCCACGGCATCCGCTCCGACGAGCGGGCGATCGAGGTGCTCGGCGAGGTCGTGCCGCGGCTCGAGGTGCTCGGCTCGCTGGAGATCGTCGACGACCACTACTTCCACCTCGCGATGGCGCTCGGGTTCGTCGACGACGACACGGTCGTCTACTACCCGCCGGCGTTCACGCCCGAGTCCGAGGTCGTGATCCAGAAGGCGGTCGCGAACGCGATCCCGGTCTCGGCGGAGGACGCGAACACGTTCTTCGCCTGCAACAACCTCGTCATCGGCGACACCGTCCTCATCGACGACTGCACGCCGGCGCTGCGCGAGGACCTCGGTGCGTACGGCTACCGCGTCCGCACCGTCCCCATGTCGGAGTTCAAGAAGAGCGGCGGGTCGCTGCGGTGCCTCGTCCTCAGCTTCATGTGACGGCGCGCTAGCGCAGGGAGGGCGGGCACGATGAAGGTCCTGGGGGTCAACGCGGTCTACCACGAGACGTCGGCGGCGCTCGTCGTCGACGGCGAGGTCGTGGCCGCGGTCGAGGAGGAGCGGTTCAACCGGCGCAAGCACGGCGCGGAGGCCCGCGTCGACAACGCCGACGAGCTGCCGCTGGAGTCGATCCGCTACTGCCTCGGCGCGGCCGGCGTGACGGCGGCCGAGCTCGACGCGGTCTGCTACTCGTTCGACCCGGCGGCACGCCGGCGGCGCAACCAGCTCGACCCGTACGCGGTGCCGGGGAGCTGGGGCAGCCTCGACGGCGAGGCGGCGTTCCTCGCCGGCCTGGGCCGCGTCGAGCGGGCGCTGTCGGACGCGCTCGGCGAGCCGGTCGGCGACCGGCTGCGCTGGGTCCCGCACCACCTCGCGCACGCCGCGTCGAGCTACTACGCGTCGCCGTTCGACGAGGCCGCGATCCTCGTCGCCGACGGCATCGGCGAGTACGACTCGACGCTGCTCGCGTACGGCTCGGGCGGGCGGATCACGCCGGTGCGGACGTTCTCGTTCCCGGATTCGCTCGGCTTCCTCTGGGAGCGGCTCAGCGCGTTCCTCGGCTTCTCCGAGTACGACGCCTGCAAGGTCATGGGCCTGGCCGGCTACGGCGACCCGCGGCGGTACGAGGACCTCATGGCGAAGATCGTGCGCGTCGAGCCGGGGGCGTTCGCGGTCGACGACAACATCACGCAGTTCCGGCAGCCGGTGTCGGAGGAGCTGGCCCGGCTGTTCGGCCCGCTGCCGTCGCGCATCGGCCGGGTGCACGAGGACGTCGCCGCCGCGCTCCAGCACGCCACGAACGAGATCGTGCTCTCGCTCGCCCGCAGCCTCTACGACGCCCGTCCCACGCGCGGCCTCTGCCTCGCCGGCGGCGTGGCGCTGAACTGCACCGCGAACTGGGTGCTCAAGGAGAACGGCCCGCACGAGGAGGTCTACGTCCCGAGCGCGCCGCACGACGCGGGCACCGCGGTCGGCGCGGCCCTGCACGAGTACCACCGGGTCCGCCCGCGGGACGCGGTGCGGGTGCGGGCCGGCGCGTCGCCGTACACCGGCCCGGAGTTCGGCGACGCGGAGGTCCTCGCGGCCGTCGAGCGGCACGGGCTGACGGCGGCCCGGCTCGACGACGCGCCGGCCGAGGCGGCCCGGCGGATCGCCGCGGGCGAGGTCGTCGGCTGGTTCCAGGGCCGCATGGAGTTCGGCCCGCGCGCGCTCGGCAACCGCTCGCTGCTCGCCGACCCGCGCGACCCGTACATGCGCGACAAGCTCAACGTGAAGGTCAAGCACCGCGAGCCGTTCCGGCCGTTCGCGCCCAGTGTGCTCGCCGAGCGGGCCGCGGAGTGGCTCGAGCTGGGCCGCCCGTCGGACAGCTACGAGTACATGCTCTACGCCTGCCCGGTGCGCGAGGAGGTCGCCGACCGGATCCCCGCCGTCCTCCACGTCGACGGCACGGCGCGGGTGCAGCTCGTGACGGCCGGGAGCAACGCGCGGTACCACGCGCTGATCTCGGCGTTCCACGCGCTGACCGGCGTGCCGGTCGTGCTGAACACGTCGTTCAACGACTCCGAGCCGATCGTCTGCACGCCGGACGACGCGATCGCGACGTTCCTCAAGACCGACATCGACGCGCTGTTCCTCGGCGACCACCTGGTGACGAAGCGATGACGACCAGCGCGGAGCGGCCGGTGCTCGCCGCCGCGACGGAGTTCGCCGACCACGGGTGGGTCGACTCCGTCGCCGCGGCCGAGGGCCGCTTCGTGCTGCGCAACGCGCGCGGTCGCTGGGACGTGCGCTGCGACGGTGGCGGTCCGGCCGCCGCGCTCACGCGGCTGCGGCCCGAGTCGGCGGTCGAGGTGAGCGGCCGGCTGGAGCCGGGGGAGGGCGGCGCGGCCGTCGTCCGCTGCGCGCGCCTCGACGTGCGCAACCTCGCGGAGCCGCTGCCGTTCACCCCGGCCACCCGCGAGGCGGCGCCCGCCGACGTGCGCGCGCGGTACCGGTACCTGGAGCTCCGCGACGACGCGGTGCGCGAGCTGCTCGTCGCCCGGCACCGCGCGGTGCACGCGCTGTCCTGCCACCTGGCCGACCTCGGCTTCGTCTCCGTCGAGACGCCCCTGCTGGCCGTGCCGTCCGGGAGCGGCGCGCGGGAGTTCACCGTGCGCGGCACCGGCGACGTCGAGTACGCGCTGCCGCAGTCGGCGCAGGTCTACGGCCACCTGCTCGTCGCCGGCGGCGTCGAGCGGTACTACCAGCTCTCCCGGTGCTTCCGCGACGAGGACCTCCGCGCCAACCGGCAGCCGGAGTTCACCCAGCTCCACCTGGAGCAGGCGTTCGCGACGACCGACGACGTCGTGCGGGTCGTCGAGGGGGCGGTGGTGGCGGCGTTCGCGGCGTGCGGGCGCCCGGTCGCGACACCGTTCCCGCGGCTCACCTACGACGACTGCGTCGCGCGCTACGGCACCGACACCCCGGACCTGCGGCACGAGCCGCTGTTCCGCGTGCTGCCGTGCCGGCTCGACCGCCGCCGGGAGGGGCCGGCCGACCTGTTCTCGGTCGCGCCCGCCGACGGCGTGGAGCTCACCGCCGACGACTGGGCGGCCGTCGCGCGCGCAGGCGACCGCGCCGGCTGCCGGCTCGCCGGCTACGCGCCGGCCGGCGCGCCGGACCCGGACGAGGCGGCGCTGGCGTTCCCCGCGCTGCGCGTGGCGCTCGACCTCGCCGACGCGCCGTTCCCCGGCTGCGTCGCGGTCCTCGCCGGGCCGGCCGCCCGTGCCGCGAAGGTGTGCCGCGCGGTCTACACCGCCTCGCTCGCGCACCCGGCGCCCGGCGGGCCGCGGCCGGCCTGGGTCACGGCGTTCCCGATGTTCGAGGCGGACGCCGCGGCGCCCGCCGGCGTCGCCGCGGCGAACAACCCGTTCGTCGCGCCGCTGGACGAGGCGGCGTTCCGGGCCGCCCGCAAGAAGGTGGAGCTGCTCGCGCTGCGCGGGGCGTCGTTCGACCTCGTCGTCGACGGCGTCGAGCTGGGCAGCGGCTCCGTCGTCAACCACCGGCCCGAGGTGCAGGAGCGGGTGCTCCAGCTCCTCGGGATGCCGCGCGAGGAGGTGCGCCGGCTGGGCTTCCTGCTCGAGGCGCTGCGGTACGGCGCGCCGCCCGTCGCCGGCTTCGGGCTCGGCGTCGACCGGCTCGTCGCCGCGATCACCGGCGCGCCCGGCATCCGCGACGTCATCGCGTTCCCCAAGACCAAGACCGGCCGCTGCCCGATGACCGGCGGCGCGGAGAGGGGAGGTGGCGGGCCGAGCTGATGCGCGTGCACGACCGGACCGGAGTGGCGGAACTGGGAAACGCACAGGTCTTGTAAACCTGCCGCTCGGCATCGGTCGCCGACACGGTGACGACACGTCCTCCGGTGCCCTATGACCGGTGGACCGGCCACGACGGATCAGCATCCGACCGGGCGGCCTCGGCCGGGCCGTCCGTTGCTGAGGTCGGGTGTCCGTCCACGGCCCTTGTCACCGTCAGGCTGCTGAGACCCGGGCCTTGGGGGTTCGAATCCCCTCTCCGGTGCCAGACGCGGCCCCGTCCTCCCCCGGGCGGGGCCGCGTCGCCGTTTCTCCCTCGCGGACGAAGCCACGGACCCGTCGCGGACGGGACCATCGCGGGCAGCCGCCCGGCCACCGCGGCCGGGCCGGGAACCGCGAGGGGAGGGACACCATGAACGCACGGACGCTGCGGCTGCGCCGCGAGGCGCTGCACGAGCTCACCACCGTCGAGCTCGGCCGGGTACAGGGCGCGGGGGTCGTCGACACGACAACCTGCCAGACCACCGAGCTGCTCACGCCGTTCATCGCGACCGGACAGTCGCAGGACACAACCTGCACGTCGTTCTAGACGCGCACCGGCACGCGCGACCGCCGCCCTGCTTCGGCCGGGGGCGCCGCCGCGACGGGATCGGCCCCGTCGCGCGACCCCGAGGGCGTTCGGAGCGGCCGCGCCACTCTCGTCCGCGGCCCCGCCCCTCCCGGGCGGGGCCGCGCCGCGTTTCTCCCTCCGCGACGAAGCCACGCCGTCCCCGCGGTGTGACCCTGGGCGGATCCGCCGGCCCTCGGGGCCGGCCCGGCTGTCGGGAGGGAGGGAACACCATGCAGGCACGCACGCTGCGGCTGCGGCGGGAGGCGCTGCACGAGCTCACGAGCGAGGAGCTCGGCTCGATCCTCCGCGCGGGCGCCGTCGGCAGCACACCGACGGACACGCTCACCACGTCGATCGTCGTCGGGCCGCTCACGCTCGACACACGGTGCGCAACCTCGGTGGGCTGAGCCGCGCACCGCACCGCGACGGCCGCCCTGCTTCGGCCGGGACGCGCCGCGACGGGATCGGCCCCGTCGCGCGTCCCGAGGGCGTTCGGCACGTCGCGGGACCCACGAACCAGCGAGGCCCCGCCCGGACCGGGCGGGGCCTCGTCGCGTCAGTCGCAGGCCCAGGGCTTCCAGGTCGGGTCCGGGACGCCGATGTGCTGCCCGGCGACGTCGATGCCGATCAGCTCCGGCGGCGTGCAGCAGGGGCCGGGCTCGCCCTCGGCGGGCGGGTTGCAGGCCAGCGCGGGCGCGGTGGCGAACGGCGCGGCGGCGAGGCCGGCGGCCAGCGCGAGCGCGGTGGCGAGACGGCGGCCGGTCACGAGCAGGCCACGTCGAGGCTGAGCAGGCAGCGCAGGCCGGTGACCGGCGTCGTGATGCACGGGTCGGTGAGGCAGACCTGGGTGTTCAGGCCGGCGCCGCCGACCTGGCCCAGCTCCTCGCCGGTGAGCTCGGCGAGCAGCTCCTTGCGGAGGGTGAGGGTGCGCATGGGGGCTCCGTTGGGGAGGGGACGGTGACGCGCGTTCACTTCGACCGCGCCCGCGGCGTTCCTCCCGGGGTGGTGACGCGGCGGCGCGGTGTCCCTATAGTCCGGCTCGTCCCGTTCCGTCCCCGCACCCGCAGGAGCCCTCATGCGCGCTGTCGCGCTCACCCTCGCGTCGGCGGCCGCCGTCGCCGCCCTCGCGGCGCCCGCCGCCCACGCCCAGCCCCCGGCCCACTGCGACGAGTCGACGGTCGGCGTGCTCTGCCTCGACCAGGGCTCCGACGGCACGATCTACCAGTGCGTCGTGTGGGTCCGCGGCATCCGCCCCGAGAACAACCCGACCTGCTTCGCGATCTTCTAGCCATGAAGCGCACCCTGTCGCTCCGCAAGGAGACGCTCGCCGAGCTCACCGCCGGCGAGCTCGCGTCGGTCGCCGGCGGCGTCACGACCGTGGGCCCGAAGTGCCTGCCGGAGACGCTGACGTTCTGCCCCGACTTCTACTGCACGGGCACGGTCTAGCGACGCCGCGCCGCGAAGCGCATCGCCGTCCCGCCCAGCGCGGGCAGCACGGCGGTGCGCTCCGTGGGCGCCGCCGCCAGCGCGGCGGCCAGCGCCGCCCGCGACGCGAGCCGGAACGGACTGCGGTCCAGGCGGTGCACCAGCCGACTCGGCGGCGTGTCGACCAGGTCGAGGCCGAGCAGCAGCCCGCCCGGCCGCAGCACGCGCACCGCCTCCGCCACGGCGCGTTCCCACGCGCCGACGTGGTGCAGCATCAGGAACGACAGCACCGTGTCGAACGACTCGTCCGCGAACGGCAGCGCCGTCGCGTCGGCGACCGTCGCGCGCGCCCGCCCGCCGAACGCCGCCAGCGCCCGCGCCGCCACGGCCACCATCGCCGGGTCGTAGTCGCTCGCGGTCAGGTCGAGGTCCGGGTGGCGGCGGAGCAGCCCGGCCGCCATCGCGCCCGACCCGGCACCCACCTCGAGCACCCGCCCGCGCGGCGCCGCGCCGCGCAGCGCCCACGGCAGGACGGCGCGTCCGGCCACCGCGCGCCACGGCGCGCCGCGGCAGAACGCCTGCTCCACCGACGACATCGCGGGCATCAGACGTGCCTGGCTCGCCGGGGCCGGCGAACGCGGCCGGCATCGGTCGCCATGCCCGCCACCGTACCGGCGTCGCCGGCGCCGTAAGGAACCGCCCCCGGCTCCGTGTAGGGGGAGCGCGCGGTGTCCCGCCCGCGTACCCCTGCACCCAAGGAGCAACGACCATGCGCCTCGTCCCCCTGGCCGCCGTGCTCGCGGCCACGGCGTCGTTCGCCGTGCCGGCCCACGCCGGCACGCCGGCGCCGGCCTCGTGCACCGCCGTCGCCCACGGCGTCGTCGCCCCCGCGAACCCGGGTGACCTCGTCGGCAGCGCGGCGGTGGTGACCTACGGCGCGGAGGTCGTGTGCAAGCGCGACCCGCTCACGACCCCGCCGATCGACCACGCGACCGGCTTCACCGGCGACCTCAGCATCGAGGTGTTCGCGGCGGACGGCACCATGCTGTGCGCCGGCAACCCGCTGCTGCCGGGCCGGTACAGCTCCCCCTCGTCCGTCCTGGTCATGGCGAACGACAACGTCTGCGTCGTCCCCGTCAGCAACCCGCACCGGCTCCAGCCGATGACCCTGCACGCCTACTGGGCGACCATGCCGCCGTACATCTGCTGCGCCGGGATCGACGTCCCCATCACCCCGGCCGGTGCCGGCGTGAAGCCCTAGCCGGTCTCGAACGCGCGGCGACCCCCGCGCGTACCCCTACGAAGGAGCCCCCATGCGCATCGTCCGACTGGCCGTCACCACGGCGGCCGTGCTCGCCCTCTCCGCCGCCGTCCCCGGAGCGACGGCGGCCACGCCCGACCCGCACTCCTGCACGATGCAGGCCGCCGGCGAGGTCGTCCCCGCGAACCCCGGCAACATCGTCGCCACCGCTGCCGTCGTCAACGTCGACGCGACCGTCGAGTGCACCCTCGACCCGCTGCGCACGACCGTGACCGACATGGTCAACGGGTACGGCGGCGACATGTCGCTCGGGGTGTACACGGACACCGGCGTGCAGCTCTGCGGCGCCCCGCTCGCGGTCTACCGCTCCACCGGCCCGGTGCTCGTCATGGTGCAGCACCTCGAGTGCGTGCTCGGGGTCGACCAGGCGCTGCGGACCCGCCCGCTGTACGGCCGGGTCGACTGGGCGACCAACCCGCCGTACCTGTGCTGCGGGTTCCGCTGGTTCCGGATCAGCCCGGTGGGCAGCACGACCTGAGGCCGCCGCGCGTCACGCGTCCGGGCGCTCCGGGGCGCGGTCGGCGAGCCAGGCGAGGAACGTCGCGCTCGACGACGCGAGGCCGGAGAACGCGGGGGAGCCGGGCGGCACGGGCACGTCGTCCAGGCGCCGGGCCGCGGCGGCGACCACCTCGTCGTACACCTCGGCCGGGCCGTGGTCGCGGACGAGGACGGCCAGCGGCAGCAACGTCTCCGGGCCGACGTGCGGGTCGGTCCGGAACAGGCCGAGGAAGTGGTCGCGCAGCGCCGGCCCGGCGCAGAGCGGCTCCGCCCAGTGCGCCAGCCCGTCCACGAGGCCGTCGAGCGGCTCGCCGCGGGTCCAGTCGTCGCCCGCCACGACCCCGGCGAGGTGCACCCGTCCGGTGGCCGGGTCGAAGACGCGCGACTCGGTGCCGCGGAACGGCCAGAGGCTGCCGTGCGACGGCCGCCCGGGCGGTGACCACGGCACCAGGGCGACCGGTGCGACGCGGTCCAGCGCGACCCCCGCGTGGAGCGCGAGGTACACGGACCCGGGCGGGGCGTCGGCGGCGAGCCACCCCTTCAGGGGGGTGACCTCCGCCTCGAAGCCGGCCCACCCGCCGTCGGACCGACGCCACCCCCCGTCCCGCGCGGCCTCCCCGCCGCGCGGGACGAGTCGTGCCGAGACCGTGTCACGTACCGCGGCCCGAGCCGCCACGGTCCACCTCCACCGCCGTCATGCCGCGAGCGCGTAGTTCTCGACGGCGGTGTACGCCGCCGCCGCCATGGCCATCACGGCGGCGGCCTCCTCGATCGCGACCACCGTCGCGGCGGCTGCCGCGAGCGCCTCGACCGCGACGACGGCGACCGCCGCGACCGCCGCGACCGCGACCACCACGCCGACCGCGACGAGCGTCACCATCATCGGATTCTCCCACCAGGCGCCGGCGAAGCTGAGCGGCAGCGGCTCGGTCGTCATCCACTGCGGGGACGGGTTCGGCCACGGCTCGCTCTTCGGCTGGCTGAAGTCCATGTACGGGCTCTCCTCGGCCGGCTTCTGGACCTCACCCGGCATCGGCGTCTTCCGCACCAGGCTCTCCCGGTACTTCTTCGCGCGTTCGTCGTCGACGTAGTTGTAGTACCGCGCGCCGCTCGGGGCCGCGGACGGCGGCGACACGACGTAGAACGTGCCCTTCCCGACGCGGAGCTGCGACGTCGGGAGCCACTGACCCGGCGAAGCCTGCTGGCCGCGGAGCTGGAACTCCTTGACGAACCGCTTCGCGTCCCGCTCCGCGGTGCGCCGGCCGTACTCGTTGTAGGGCTTGACCTCCCAGACGTAGTAGTGGCCGTTGTAGAGCAGCACGATGTCCGGCCGCGGACCCCAGTTGCGGTTGTTCTCCTTGCCGGGGACGAGCGACTTCAGCCGGCAGCCGCGCAGGATGCCGATGTCGCGGTCGAACCCGGGGACGGCCGCGCAGAGCTGCGCGCCCTTCGGCAGCGACGCCTGGATCGTCAGCGCGGTGAGGAACACCGCCGCGTCGTGCGCCTCGGAGCTGCCCTTCGCGTCGGGGATCGGCCCGTCCAGCGGCCGGCCGTGCGGGGCGCCGTCGGAGCCCATCATGCTGAGCCAGTACGTCATCGCCGCGCACTCGTCGCCGCCGTCGTCGCAGCCCGGCCGGTGCCCGTCGGGGTCGACGAGGTTCAGCGGGTCGCCGTTGACGTACGAGTAGACGTTCCGGGTCAACGGGTCGTTGCCGACCGAGCCCTTCCCGTCCGGAGCGCTCGTGCGCACGGTGTCCTGCGTGTTGAACGACGCGCGGGCGGGGTCGTAGGTGCGCGACCCCATCTGGTAGGTGCCGGTGGTGGCGTCGCGGCGGGCGCCGTGGAACAGCAGCGACGTCGGCGTCGAGCCGGTGGAGCAGGCGTTGGTGGCGCTCTGCCCGCCGATCGGGGAGCCGAACGGGTCGTACCGCAGCGAGCAGGCGACCGTCGCCGAGCTCGTCGGCAGCGTCGTGCTGACGGAGCCGCGGGCGTCGTCGGTCAGGTACTGCGGCTGCGAGCCGGTCCGCGCCACCGCGGTCGCCACGCCGTCCGGACGGAGCGCGTAGTCGATCGCGCCGCCGCTCGGCGTGGTCTCCTGGGCGAGCGTCTTGCTCGCCCCGTCGTAGTACAGCGTGGTCGTGCCGGGCGTCGTGGCGCCCGCGCCGGACTCGGTGCGGGTGGTCTGCCGGTCGAAGCCGTCGTACGTGTACGCGGTCGTCGACGGCGTCCCGCAGCCGGTGACGGTCTTGACCGTCGCGGTGAGCTGGCGGTCGAAGCCGTCGTACGTGTTCGTCGTGCACTCGTCGCCGAGCAGCGCGCCGGACGGCGAGTACGTCGAGTGCCGCACCGGCGCCGCGGCGTTCGCCCGGCTCGTGTCGATGCTGTCGTCGGCGTTGTACGTGAACCGCGCCGGGTCGGCCGCGGGGCCGTAGGACAGCCGGTTGCCGTCGTGGTCCCACGTCAGCTCGCGGTCGCCCTGCCGGTCCTTGAACTGCGACAGCCGGCCCGCCGGGTTGTAGCCGAAGCACTGCAGCCCGGTGGGCAGCAGTGACGGCGACTGCGCGCAGTCGAGCGACGGCGAGGTGCTGGTGCCCTGGTTCGCGGCCACGACGCGGCCGAGACCGTCGTACTGGTAGTCCCAGCGGGAGAGGACGGCGGACGCCGCCCCCGACAGCGTCTGCGACGCCACCGTGTCGTCGGGGTTGTAGACCCGCGACAGCGCCGCGCCGTTGGGCAGCGAGACGCCCGCGAGCCGGCCGGCGACGTCGTACGACCACGACTGGGTGCCGCCGGCAACCACGTCGGAGGTGAGCGACGCGAGCTGCCCGCCGTTGCCGTAGGTGTTCGTCGTCAGCACCCGGGCTCCGGTCGCGTCGACGACGTCGGCGCGCGCCACGCGAGCACCCGAGCCGTCGTAGGCGAACTGCACGGTCCGCCCGCGCTCGCTGACCGTGCGGGGCGTCCCGTCGAGGTAGAACGTCGCGGTCGTCGTGACCGGCGACCCGCTCGCCGGCGTGTTCACGACCGAGACCGCGTGCCCCGCCGGGTCGTACGTGTAGGCGATGCTGTCCTGGCCGTTGTGGCCGCTCTGCGTCGCCATCCGGTCGTCGTCGTAGTACGTGAAGCGCGCGGTGCCCGACGACGCCGTGACGGTGCCGGACGAGTTGCGCATCACGGACAGCTCCGACGACTTGCGGCCGGCGTTGTCGTAGCCGTACGTCGTGCGCCGCGTGACGGAGCCGTCGGCGGTGAACGGGGTGGTACGGGTCTGGAGCAGGTTGTCGAGCGTGTACGTGTTGACCACGGCGACGCCGTTGACGTTGGACGCGTCGTGCGCGTTGGCCGACGGCGACGTCGTCGTCGTGAGGTTGCCGACGGCGTCGTAGGCGTACGTCGTGTGGTCGCGCGCCGGGTCGGTCGCGCTGGTGCCGGTGCCGTAGACGTCCTTGCGCAGGCCGTCCGTGTAGTAGGACGCCGTGCTCACCCGCACGATCGGCGTCGCCGGCTGCGGGTCGACCGGGGCGTGGTTGAGCCAGGTCTTGAGCTCGACCGGCTTGCCGTTCGCGTCGTGCCGGTACTCGGTGAAGTGGTTCACCGTCGCCGTCGACGTGGGCTCGCCCGCCTTCGACGCGACGAGGCCGTCCGCCGTGTACGTGGTGACGTCCTGGTGGCCCAGGGCGTCCACCGTCTTCACGACCCGCCCGCTGCCGTCGTACTGGTACGTCGCCGTCACCTGCCGGCCGGTGCCGGTCGGCTGGCTCGGGTCGGGGGAGTTGACCGTGAGCGGCTTGTTGTCGTCGGTGTAGGTGGTGAGGACGTAGCGGTTGTCGGCGTTGTTCGACGTCGGCAACGTCACCTTCGTGCGGTTGCCGACGAAGTCGTACGCGTAGCGGATCACGCAGACGCCGACGTTGCCCGGGTACGCGGGCACCCCGGTGACCGCGTCCGGCGTGGCGCCGGTCGGGCACTGCGAGGTCTGCGTCGTGCTGAGCCCCGGGTCGCTCGCGGAGGACGCGTCGTAGCGCGGGCTCCACGCCCGGATCACGCGGCCGTCGGCGTCGACGTCGGAGCGCGTCATGAAGCGCGGGTCGGGCGTCGTGGTCGACGTCGCGAACGCGCGCGGCTCGAACTGCGCCGTGACGCGGCCCTCGCTGTCGTACATGACCCGGGTGCGGATGTTGCGCCCGCCCTGGGCGTCGGTGAGGCCGGCCGACTCCGCGAACTTCGACGACGACGCCTGGACGGTGTCGACCACGCGGTTGTCGGCGTCGTACGAGTAGGCCGTGATGCGGCCGAGCGTCCGCGTGCCGGGGTAGCTCGGGTTGTCCAGGTAGAACGGGGTGTCGGTGTCGATGCGGATGTAGCCGCTGTCGCCGTAGCCGCCCGCGGCCGGCCCGCTGCCGCCCGCGCCGCCCGTCGCGTAGACGCTGCCGAGGCTGAGGTTCGGCGCGGTGATCCACACGCCGCCACCGGAGCCGCCGCCGCCGGAGCCGCCGCCGCTGCCGCCGACGCCGGCCGTGATGGAGGTGCCGGCCGCGCCGTCGGCCGAGATCCGGCCCTCGTTGTCGAGCTGGTTGGCGGTGATGTGGATGAAACCGCCGCCCGCGCCGCCGGCGCCGCCCGGGTTGGTACCGCCCGCGCCGCCGCCGCCACCGCCGGAGCCGAGGTCGGTCGTGTTGCCGGCGTTGAGGTCGGCGGAGCCGTACGCGGCGCCGCCGGACCCGCCCGCGCCGCCGCCGGTGGCGGTCGCGCCGTAGCTGCCCGAGTACCGGTGCCCGGCACCGCCACCGCCGCCGCCGTTCACCGCGCCCGGCGAGCCGCCGTGGCCCGGACCCTGGCCCTGGCCGTCCGGCGCGGCGACCGTGAGCGACGTGCCGCCCGCGGCACCGGGCAGGCCGCGGCCGTCCGCGTTGATCCGGCACGAGTAGCAGACGCTGACGGTGCCGGTGGCCTTGATGTCCAGGCGGCCGCCGCCGCTGGTGTACGGCACCGCCACGACGTACGCGCCGTTGACCAGCGTGAGGTTCCGGAAGTTCTTGCCCGTGGGCATGACGTACGGGTTGCTCGCGCCGTAGACGTTGCCGTCGATGGTGAGGTCGCCGTCGGCGCCGGTGCCGAGGTCGACCGCGCCGGGACGCAGCACCGACCTGACGTTGCCGACCGAGTCGTACGTGTAGCGCGTGACGTTGGTGACGCCGGTCTCGCGCGGGACGGACTGCGTCAGCAGCCGGTTGTTGAGGTCGTACGTCGAGGTGGTGGTGGTGCCCTTGGCGTCGGTGCTCGACGTGACGTTGCCGTCGCGGTCGTAGGAGACGCTCGACGTGAGCGGGGTGCTCGCGTCGCGGTACGTCGTGGTCGTGCGCGCGCGCCCGGCCTCGTCGTACGTCGTGTGCGTGGCGTACGGGTCGCCGGCCGCGCACGTCGTGGCGCCGCCCTCCGCGAAGCTGCGCGGCGGGCAGGTGCGCAGGACGTTGCCGTCGGCGTCGTACACGGTGTCGGTGCGCAGCGTCGTCAGGACACCGTCGTAGCGCGGCGCGTCGGTGCGCACCAGCCGGTGCACGGCGTCGTAGCGCAGCGTCGTCACCTGCGCGTCGGCGTCGGTCTTCGACACGACGTTGTCGACGCCGTCGAACGACTGGAGGTTCGAGCAGACCAGGCGGCCCGCCGGCAACGGCGCGTCGGCCGTCGTCGTCGCGGTCGCGCGGCAGCCCGGCGGGCGCTGGGCCGGGTCCGTCGGGAACGGCCCGCGGGTGAAGCTCGTGGACACGACGCGGTTGACCGCGTCGTACGACGACACCGTGACCGAGCCGTTCGGGTCGGTCTTCGACGTCCGGTTGTCGAACGCGTCGTACGTGTAGCTCGTCTGCTTCCCGGCGGCGGCGCTGACGGGGGTCGCGGTCGTGAGCGGGTTGTTGTTCTTGTCGTACGTCGCGACGACGTCGTAGCTCGTCGAGTTCGCGGTGACGCCGCGCGGCGGGGTCACGCGTTCGGAGTTGCCGTTGCGGTCGACCTGCGTCTTCGTCCGGTTGCCGATCGGGTCGGCGGCCTCGGTGACGTAGCGCCACGGGTTCGACAGCGAGCCGCGGATCGACTCCGCGTAGCCGCCCGAGCAGCACGACGACCACGTGGTGGCGGTGCCATAGGTCTGCCTGCGGTCCCAGGTGCGCGCGATGTTGCCCGCCCGGTCGTAGCTGTAGGCGATGAAGTGGTCGACACCCTGGTAGTCGGACGGGTTGGACGTCGGGTCCGACACCGTCTTCAGCCACCCGCCGGCGGACGTGTTGCCGCTGAGGTCGCGCTCGGTGTCGCTGTAGTACTGGTACACGTACCTGCCGTACGTCGAGAACCAGTACGTGGTCGCCGTCGACTGCGGCGTGCGCATCGTGACGCGCTGCCCGTAGTCGTCGTAGGTGTAGTCGGTGAGGGCGGTCGTCGTGCCGTTGAACGGCTCGGTCTTGCTGCAGAGCACGCCGGTGTTGCGCGCGGTGCAGGCGCTGCCCGGGGCGGTGGTGTTCGGTGCCGTGCCGACGGCGTTGGCCGGGGCGAACGTCGTGCGGTAGTTCGCGAACGACGCGCCCGCGGCGTTGCCGCGCGGCGTCACGGACGCCGTCTGGTCGGTGATGACGTAGATCACCGACAGGCTCTGCGTCGCGTCCGGGCGCGCGGTCGACGTGACGACGCCGCCGGCACCCGGGGTGTCCGTGGCGGTCTGCGTCGTGCCGTCGGCCTTCACGTACTGCGCGGTGAAGCCGAACGTCGTGTCGAGCGACGCGGGGGAGCCGCCGGTGTTGGCGCGGCGGGCGGCGAGGAGGTTCCCCTCGTCGTCGTAGAGGAAGTTCGTCACCTCGTCGGGCGTGCTCGCGGTGAACGAGCTGCGGGTGACGCGGCAGACGTTGTTGTCGCCGGTGGTGGCGGGCTGTCGGCAGCCGGCGGTGTCCCACGTCTTCTGCGTCGAGTGCAGGTAGACGTCCGAGGTCGAGCCCTCGTCGATCTGGCCGACGCGGCCGGCGGAGTCGAGGCCCTGGTACCGCGTGCGGTGCGTGCCGGTGTCGGCGGTGACGTAGTCGGGCGACGCGAAGTAGGTGATCGTGGACACGGTCCCGTTGCGGTCGGTGATGCCGGTGACGCGCTTCGGGCCGAGCGTCGCCGGACCGTACGCGAACCGCGACGTGTACCCGCGCGCGTCGGTGACCGAGCAGAGCTGCCCGGTGCTGGTCGTGGTGGACCCGTCGCAGTTGTCGCCGAAGCCGTCGTAGGTGTACGTGACGTGGTCGCTCGCGACCGCGCCCGAGGTCTCCGGCGGGTTGACGACCTTGACGAGGTGCTGCGGCGTCGCCGTGTCCAGCTGGTAGCTCGTCACCCGGCCGGCCGGGTCGGTGACGCGCACCTCGGTCGACGACGGGTAGGCGATCGACAGCTTGCGGCAGGCCGCGACGAGCGACTGCGCGCAGGTCGTGGAGCTGTTGTAGACCGGGCGCAGCGTCGGCTCGAAGACCGTCGTCAGGCGCCCGAGCGTCGCGCCGGCCAGCGGCAGCGACTCGTACTGGTACCGCAGCTCGACACCGCTCGGGTCGACCACGCTCAGCAGGCGGCCGTTCCACGAGTACTCGGTGCGCAGCCGGTCCGGCCGCATCGCGGCGAAGCCGAGCACGACGCCCGTCGAGACGCCGCCGCAGCCGGCCGACGAGACGCCGACGTACCGCCACAGCGACAGGTGCACGCCCGCGGGGGCCGTATAGGTGCCGTCGACGCAGACGTTGGTGTGCTTCGTGATGTCCAGCGCCTTGGGCAGCAGCGTCCCGATCGCGCTGGTCGAGGTCAGCGAGCTCAGCGAGATCGGCGTCGCGAGCGACTTGAAGCGGAACAGGTGCCGGGTGCCGTCGCGGTCCACCAGCGTCACCGCGAGCGGCGACGTCACGCCCTGCGCGCTCGGCACGGACAGACCGGTGGCGCCGATCCCGAGCCCGCCGAGGTCGTCGACCTGGCCGAGGTTGAGCTGCCAGCCGGCGCCGATGCCCGCACCGGGCAGCGCGAGCACGCCGGTGTCCTGGCTGTTGTAGGTGCGCCGCACGCCGTAGGAGAGCCGGCCGTGCGCCTGCACCGGGGTCGAGTCGTTGGCGCTGACGACCAGGTTGCCGTTCGCGACGTTGACGCTCGCGAGCGACTCGGCCGCGACCTGCTCGGCCGCGTAGGACCACCAGTCCTCGAGGCCCAGCGCCGTGTCGCACACGGTCATGGTGACCGCCGACGTGGAGGCGCCGAACGAGTTCACGGCGCGCGCGGCGTTGGTCGCCGTCGAGCAGACGCGGTCGACGCCGGCCGCGACCGCCTTGTAGACGATGTCCCTCGCCCCGAGCCCGGGCACGGTGAAGCTGCCGACGTTGAGCGTCGTCCCCGTGAACGAGCAGACGGTGCAGGCGGCGCCGTCGATCGTCATCGGGGTGCCGGTCGCGACCAGGCCGGCCGGCACCGCGTCCGTGATGCTGTCGACGACCATCGACGTCGACGCCGGGTTGCTGACGTGCAGCGTGAACGTCAGCTCCTGGCCGCGGCCGTACGCCGCCGCCACCGGCGACACGCTCTTCACGAGCTGCGGCGCGGGCGACAGCGTGACGGTGTTGGAGTTCGCCGACGGCGGGCCGTAGCCGACGCTGTTCGACGCCGTGACGGTCGCGTAGTAGCTGCCGTACGGAACGCTGCTGAACGTCGTGGTGAGGCACGTGGCGCACGTCTTCGTGGTCGTCTCGCCGGTGACGGCGTTCCACAGCGTGATCTCGTAGCCGTCCACGGCCGGGCCGCCGTTCGCGGCCGGCGCCAGCCAGTCGACCTTCACCGACGTGTTCGTCGGGGTGGAGGCGACGACGTTGCGTGGCGCGCCGGGCGGCGGCGACCAGACGATGTCGACCTTCGGCCGCTGGTCGGTGATCGGGTCGTTGGGGCCGGAGAACGACGGGCCGCCGATGTTGCCGGTGGCCGGCTCGGACGACAGCCGCTGGCCGATGCCGTAGTTCGGGTTCGCGGGGAAGAACCCGCTGACCACCCAGTCGTCGACCAGCGCCTTGATGTCGAACGCGATGGCCGTGCGGGTGCCGGGCGCGAACGCCGGGAGGTCGTAGTAGTACAGGACCGGCCCGGTGGCGGCGGTGGCGGAGATCTGCGTCCACGTGCTGTTGACGCTGTGGTTCTGGCGCAGCGGGTAGTACTGGATGCGGTAGTTGTGCTTGTCGCACTGGTACTGCGTCGCGTCGAAGCCGAAGCAGCCGTTCTGGAACAGCGTCATCTTGGCGCTGGTGACGAGCGAGTCCTCCGCGATCTGCGACGTGGAGAACTTGTAGAAGCTGCGCGCCGGGCGGGCGTCGATGTTCCAGACGGTGCCGACCTTCTCGGTCTGCGTCGCCGCGCCCATGGCGTTCGGGTTCGTCGACGGCGGGACGTAGCCGATGCAGCCGCCGCGGGTGCCGCCGCAGGCGCTCTCGTGGCCGGAGCTGACCTGGCTGGTCACCCAGCTCGCGATCTGCGTGTTGCGGTACGCGACGCTCGGGTCCAGCACGACCGGGAACGACTTGTCCGCGAGCCAGTCCGCGTCGACGGACAGCGTCACGTCGAAGCCGTCGCCGGCCGCCGTGACCACCTGGTGCGCGCTGCCGGGGGCGACCGGCGGCGTGACGCCCGCCGGCACCTGCTCGTACGCGTACGGCGACGGCAGCGTGAGGTACGTGTCGGGCGCCACCGGCTTGCTGAAGCGGTACGCCTCCTCGCCGAGCGGGACGAGGGTGCCGAGCGCGCCGGCCGGGTCGGACAGGTGGAAGTGCCAGGTGCGCCGCGCCTGCGCGTTCGCCAGGACGAGCTGCTCCTTCACGCCGTCGGCGTTGACGTCGAGCAGCAGGTCCGAGCCGGGTGCCACGTCGTCGTACGTGACGCGGGTGCCGGACACCGACGGCAGCAGGACCGCCGTGGCGTCGGTCCACGACTCGGTGACGGTGCCGCCGGGCAGCGCGAACGTCGCGACGTGACCGCTGTCGAGCCCGAACGTCACCGGCACCAGCGACCCCGGGCTCGTCACGAGCCCGCCGGTCAGCGTGCTCAGCGCCGTGTCGATCGTGGCCCAGCCGGTGGCGGTGGGCTTGAACTGCGGCCCCATGTAGAACTCGCCGCCGATCGTCCCGTCGCCCTTGTGCTTCCAGTGCGTCGAGACGGTCCAGCCCTCGGTCGGCAGCTCGGGCTCGGTCAGCTCCTGCGCGATGCCGCCCGACGGCGGCGGCGCGGGCTGCGGGTCCGCCTGCGGGGGCGGCAGGACCGCGCTCGCCGACTCCGGCGACTCCATCGGCGGCGGGAACGACACCGGCAGGTCGATCGGGGTCGTCACCGGTTCCGGGACGTCGGCGTAGGCCGGGGGCGTGGCCGCCAGGCGGCCACAGACGACTGCTGCCACGACGGCGAGCGAGACGGCGCGGACGGAACGCACGGTGCTACCTCCACGAGCGGGGCTTGGTGCCTAGCCGGGAGGGGTTGGTGCGCGCGCGGCCGGCGGAACGAGGTGCCCACCCTGGTACACCGACCGCGACGACGACATAGCACGGCGTGATGGTCTTGGGACGTTCCGCCCGGCCACGGGTGGCCCGGTGTGACTACCGCCGGCACCGTCCGGGGCGGTGCCGGCCGGGCCGAAGTCCCGCGCCGGAGCGGGACCTTCGGCGCCCCGCGGCCGCTCGCCACCGGCCGCCGCTCGCCGCGCCTACGATCCGCGGGTGGACACGAGCGCGCGGGGGAACGAGGCGCTGGGCCGGCTGCTCGACACCGCGGAGGACGCGCCGCCGGTGCAGGCGGTCGAGGCGGTGACCCGCGAGCTGGGCCGGGCGCTCGGCGCCACGAGCGTGTCGTTCCTCATCGCCGACCTCTCGGGCCGGTCGCTGGTGCGCCTCGCGCACCTCGAGCCGGGCGGCGGTGCGGACGGCGCCGGCCGGCAGGAGGGCGAGGAGTCCGCGACCGAGCTGCCGTTCGACGGCGGCCCCGCGGAGCAGGCGTTGCGCACGCAGACGGTCCAGGTGGTCCCCGCGACGGCGGGCGGCGAGTGGACGGTGTTCGCGCCGGTGACCGAGCGCGGCGAGGCGCTCGGGCTGCTCGAGCTGACGCTGGCCGGCGAGCCCGGCGACGGGGACGTCGCCAACGTCCTCCGCACCGCGCACGCGCTGGCGTTCGTGCTCATCGCGAACCGCCGGCACACCGACATGTTCGAGTGGGGGCAGCGGACCACGCCGTTCACGCTGCCCGCCGAGATCCAGCGGCGGCTGCTGCCGTCGGCGTTCACGTGCGAGGCCGGCGCGTTCACGCTGTCGGCGTGGCTGGAGCCGGCCGCCCACGTCGGCGGCGACACGTTCGACTACAGCCTCGGCCGAGACGCGCTGGTCCTGTCGGTGACGGACGCGATGGGCCACGGCGTCAGCAGCGCGCTGACCGCGACGTTGTGCGTCGGCAGCCTGCGGAACACCCGCCGGCGCGGCGCCGGCCTGGTCGAGCAGGCGGCCGCGGCGAACGCCGCGCTGTTCGCGCACACGGACGGCCTGGGGATCGAGGCGTTCGCGACGGGCGTGCTCGGCTCGCTCGACCTGGCGAGCGGCGCGTTGTCGCTGCTGAACGCCGGCCACGTCGCGCCGTACCTCGCGCGCGGCGACACGGTGTCCGCCGTCGCGCTGCCCGACGGGCTGCCGCTCGGGCTGTTCGAGGACGCGCGGCACGAGCAGTCGTCGCTGCGACTCGAGCCGGACGACCGGCTGGTCTTCGTGACCGACGGGATGATCGAGCGCCAGGCGGCGGCCGTCGACCTGGTCGCCGAGATCCGGCAGACCAGGGCGCTGCACGCGCGGGAGACGACGCGCTACCTCGCCGACGCCGTCCTCGCGGCGACGGGCGGGGAGCTCGCCGACGACGCGACGCTGCTCGTCCTGGACTGGCACGGCGGCCACGGCGGACGGGGTGCGGACCGCACCACCGCGGGGGGCGCCGACCCCGCGCGGGCGAGCAGCGGGACCGCGGCGGACTGAGACCTAACGGCGCCGCGGAGCGGGCAGGTGCAGCAGCCCCGGCGGGTGCGCCCACAGCCGGGCGCTGAGCTCCTCGAACGTCAGCGCCGGGGCGTAGTGGAAGCCCTGCGCGGACTCGCAGCCGATCGCGACGACGGCGTCGTGCTGCGCGGCGGTCTCCACGCCTTCGGCGGTGACGCTCAGCCCGAGGGCGTGCGCGAGCCTGGTGACCGCCGCGACGATCTCGCTGCCGGTGTGCTGCTCGCCGATGTCGGCGACGAACCCCTGGTCGATCTTCACGATGTCCACCGGGAAGCGGCGCAGGTAGTTCAGCGAGGAGTAGCCGGTCCCGAAGTCGTCCAGCGCGAGCCGCACGCCGAGGCTCTTGAGGTCGGCGAACACCGTCGTGGCGCGCGCGCTGTCGTCCAGGAACATGCCCTCGGTCATCTCCAGGATCAGGTGCGACGGCCGCATCCCCGTGCGGTCGAGCGCCGCGGCGACGGTGTCGCGGAACCCGGGGCCCATGAGCTGGCGCACCGACACGTTCACGGCCAGGTCCAGGGGCGTGTCCGGGTGCTCCCGCAGCCAGCGCATGTGGTCGCGGCAGCCGCGGTCGAGGACCCACGCGCCGATGTCGACGATCAGCGAGCTCTCCTCGGCGATGCCCACCATCGCGGGAGCCGGAACGGCGCCGCGGCTCGGGTGGGTCCAGCGCAGCAGCGCCTCGACGCCGGTGACCTCGCCGCTGCCGGCGCGCACGATCGGCTGGTACGACACCGCCAGGGCGTCGTGGGAGAACGCCGCGCGGAGGTCCTGCTGGAGCGCCCGGAGGTCGGCGGACCGGTGGGCCTCGGTCAGGTCGATGACCTGGTGGGCGCCGCCGCCCTTGCGCTTGGCCTGGTACATCGCGATGTCGGCGTCGCGGACCAGGTTGCGGGTGATGTCCTCCGCGTGGCCGGAGAAGGCCATGCCGACGCTGGCGCTGATGCTGATCTCGACCTGCGTGGTGCCCCCGTCCGCCACCACGAACGGCGTGGTGAACGCGCTGTCGATGCGGTTCGCGAGCTCCTCGATGTCGGAGGCGGCGCGCAGGTCCTCGCACAGGATCACGAACTCGTCGCCGGAGACCCTGGCCAGGGTGTCGCCGGGGCGCAGCAGGGTGGACAGCCGCGCCGCCACCGCGATGAGCAGCGCGTCGCCGACCGGGTGGCCGTACGTGTCGTTGACCTGCTTGAAGCCGTCGAGGTCCGCGAACAGCACCGCGGCCTCGGTGTGCGAGCGGCGCGCGCGGTCCGCCGCGTGGGCGAGGCGCTGCTGGAGCAGCACCCGGTTCGGCAGCCCGGTGAGGGCGTCGTGCAGCGTGCTCGCGCGGAGGCGGTCCGCGGCCTCGCGCGCGTCCTGGCGGGCCTGCGCGTTCAGCAGGTAGGCGGCGGCGACGTCCGCGAGCGTCTGCGCCGCCGCCATGTCGTCCGGCGCCAGCGGGCCGGGGGTGTCGCGGTACAGGTCCAGCGCGCCGAGCCGGCCGTCGTCGTGCCGCAGCGGGAACGTGAACACCGCGGCCACCCGGGCACCCGCGGCGGCGGCCGAGAACTCCGGGAAGCGCGGGTCGGTCAGGAGGTCCGGGATGCTGACCGCCACGCCGGTCTGGTACGCGACGACGCAGGGACCCCGGCCCGTCTCGGTCTGCAACGTCTCGAACTCCAGGGCGGCGTCGTTCGAGGCGGCGACGTAGTGCGGGTTCTTCCCGGGGGAGATCAGCGTCACGCCGGCGGCGGTGACGGGCAGCACGTCGACGATGCGTTCGACCAGGCGGTCGAGGATCGCCTGGATGGGGAAGTCGGTGACCATGGTGCGCGCGAACTCGCTCAGCACCGCTGAGAGCTGCCGCTCCTGTGTCATCGCACGTCCCGGCCCGCGGAGAACCTGCCCGCATGGTCTGGACGGGGTCGCCTCGAGGAGGAGACATCACCGAGTGTAACCCGCACGGCCGGTGCGGCCCCCTGTCCGGTACGTCTGATTCGCGGGCGTATGGGCAACCCCTCAGGACGGCGGGACGGACAGGGTGTCCAGGGCGATGGCGCCGCGGGTGACGGCGTAGGCGGTCTCGGTGAGCTTGAGGTTGTGGTCGCGGGCGTACCGGCGCAGCGACTCGAACGCCGTGTCCATGTCGACGGCGAACCGCTCGGCGAGCACGCCCTTCGCCTGCTCGATGACGACGCGGCTGTTCAGCGCGTGCTGGAGCTGCTCGGCCATCGCCGAGCTGCGGTGCGCGGAGCGCCGTTGCAGGATGCCGATGGTCGCCACGTCGGCGAGCGCCTGGGCGAGGCGCTGGTCCTTCGCCGACACCGGCTCGGCGCGGGCGTGGAAGACGTTGAGCGCCCCGATGACCTGGTCGCGCAGCCGCATCGGCATCGCGGCGACGGAGCCGAAGCCGGCCGCGAGCGCGGCGGGGACGAACCTCGGCCAGCGCGCCCGCTCCGCGTCGAGGTCCGCGCAGGCGACGGAGGTCCCGGTCCGGACGCAGTCCAGGCACGGCCCTTCGTTGGTCTGGAGCTGGAAGACCTCCAGCAGCCGGATCTCGTCGCTGGACGAGGCGACGACCGCGAGGTTGCCCTTCTGGTCGTCGAGCAGCAGCCCGGCGGCCTTGACGCCGAGCAGGTCCACGCAGGCGCGGGTGAGCTGGTCGAGCAGGTCGACGACGTCGTAGTCGTCGACGAGGGTGTCGGCGAGCAGCACGAAGATGTCGGCGAGCGCCTGCTCCCGGTCCGCGACGGCGGGCCCGCGGGTGACGTCGTCGTCGGTCATCGTTCCTCCTTCGAGAAGCGCAGACGGCGTTCCACGACGTCGGTCGCGACGGCCACCAGTGGCTGCTCCGCGGCGAATGCCCGCGCGCGCAGCATCGCGAACGCCTCCTCCGTGGTGACGCCGAGCTGCACCTGGAGCATCCCGGTGGCCTGGTGCACCTGGAGCTGGTAGGTGGAGCGCGCGTCCGGGTCGTCCGCGAACGGGTCGTCGCGGCCGAGGTCGAGGTCCAGCAGCGCGAGCGCGGCGACGTCGGCGGCCATCGACGCGGCCGTGACGTGGTCGCCGTCGAGGTCGCCGCCCGCGTCCCGGTAGAGGTCGAGCGCGCCCACGCCCATGACCCCGATGCGCAGCGGGAACGCGAACACCGCCCGCACGCCGGCCGCCGCCGCCCCCTCGGTGAACGCCGGCCACCGCCCGGCCACGGCGTCGTCCGGCCCGGCGAGGTCCGGGACGAGGACGGGGGCGCCCGAGCGCACCGCGTCGAAGGCCGGCCCCTCGCCGAGGGTGAACTGGAGGTCCTCGATCCGCGCGGACACGTCGTCGGTCGCGTAGACGACGCCGCGGTTGCCGGCCGCCGTCATCATCGAGATCCCGGCGCCGGTGACGTCGAGCGTCTCGACGCAGAGGGTGCAGATCCGGCGTGGCCGGTCGGCGCGTTCGGCGGCCGTCGCCGCCAGCCGCCGCGCCCAGCCCTCCCGGTCCACGGTCACGTCGCCAGGACGGCGAGGGCCGCCACGTCGTCGGCGAGGCCGCCGTCGCAGAAGGTCAGGACGGTGCCGATGACCGTGTCGACGACGGCGTGCGCGTCCGCGCGGCTGCGGGCGAGCAGGTCGCGCAGCCGCGCGTCCCCGAACTGCTCGGTGCCCCGGCGGGCCTCCGGCACGCCGTCGGTGTAGACGAGCAGCAGGTCGCCCGGCGCGAGGTGGAGCCGGCGTTCCTCCAGGTTCGCGTCGGGCCCGCAGCCCAGCAGCCCGCCGGGCGGCTCGACCACCTCCACCGTGCCGTCGGCGCGCCGGAGCAGCGGCGCGGGGTGCCCGCCGCGCACGAGGGTCGCCTCGACCCCCTCCGGTGTCGCCCGGGTGGTCAGGTAGACGCAGGAGAGGAACCGTTCGGGCTCTCCCTGGCCGAGCACGACGTCGTTCAGCCCGGCCAGCACCAGGCTCGGGGACGGCTGGAGCCCGGCGAGGGTACGGACGGTGTAGCGGGCCAGGCCGGCCAGCGTGGCGGCGCGCGCCCCGTGGCCGACCACGTCGCCCATGACGACGCCCCACCGCCCCGCCGGGAGCTCGAAGACGTCGTAGAAGTCGCCGCCGACGAGCATCACGCCGCCGCCGGCGAAGAAGCGGGCCGCGACGTCGAGGCCCGGCACGGTCGGGAACTCGGGCGGCAGCAGGCTCTCCTGCAACGTGGCCGCCAGCTCGGTGCTCGCCCGCGCGCCCTCGCGCGCCGCGTGCCGCGCCTGGGCGTTGAACAGGTAGGCGGCCGCGACGTCGGCGAGCGTCTGTGCGCCGACGAGGTCCGCCTCCGGCAGGTCGAGCGGCTCCTTCGCGTACAGCTCGAGCGCGCCGAGCTGCCGGTCGTCCAGGCGCAGCGGGAAGCCGTAGACGGCGCCCAGCCCCGCCCGTGCCGCCGCCGGCGAGAACCGCGCGAACGTCCTGTCCCGCGCCAGGTCCCGGACCGCGACGTGCCGGCCGGTGCGGTACGCCTGGAGGCACGGCCCCTCCTGGAGCTCCATCTGGAGCGCCTCGACCCCGCGGATCATCTCGTCCGACGCGGCGACGAAGCGGTGCTCGACGTCGCTGTCCATCAGCAGCACCCCGGCGCCGTCGACCGGGATGACCTCGACGATGCGGTCGACCAGGTGGTCGAGGATCTTCTGGATGGAGAAGTCGGCCGTCAGCGTCCGGGCGAACTCGACCAGGACCGTCGTGAGCCGCTGCTCGTCCACCGCTTCCCCGTTTCGCCGACACGGCAATGTGACGTGTGCCGCCGAGGTCCGGAGCAGCGAGTACGCGAGCCCGACCCTACGCTCGTACCGGCGGCGGCCGTGCCGGTTCGGTCACGTCCGTCCGGCTCGGCCGCGGAGGGGCTCCGCGAGCGCGCGGAGCCCGGGCCGTCCGCCTGGGCGCGCAGGGCGGTCCGCCGGAGTGCCGGGGGGCGGCCGGTCTCCGCGTGCGGCACGGGTGGGTGACGGGGGCTCGTTCCGGTTCGCGACGGCGCAAATCGGACGTAACCACCCGTCGGCGCGGGTGGTCGTACCGGGCATGACCCGACGTGCGACCGTTGTCCTGGCCGTCCTGCTCGGCGTGCTGGCGCCCGCCGTCCCCGCCTCCGCCGCCGCGTCGATAATGATCGCCGGCCGGGTGCTGGACGAGGCCGGCCACCCGGTCGCCGGCGCGACCGTCGCCGGCAGCGTCGACATCGAGTACACGGCATGGCAGTCGTTCGTCAACGGCATCGGCGACGTGCTGGCCTGCCTGGTCTCCCTCGGCTTCGCCTGCGACCCGTTCGAGACGGACCGCGTCCGGGTCACCGCCAGGACCGACCGGAACGGCCGCTACGTCCTGCGCTACGACACGGCGTGGACGCTCGCGGGCAACGCCGTCCACGACGTGGAGGTCACCGCGCCGGTGCTCGTGCGCGGCACCGCGCCGGCGACGACGACGGCGGACGTCGCGTACGCGCGCGGCGGGACGCTGCCGGCGTTCCGCGTCTGGCTGCGCGGCGCGGCGCTGGACCCGGCGCGCGGGACGCGGCGCCGGCTCCGCGCCGGCGTACCCGGCGCGCTCGGACGCCCCGTTCACCCGCCGGCGGTCGAGCTGGTGCAGGGGTGGGCGACCGTGTGGTCGTACGGCCAGGTCGCGCACGACCGCGACGTCGACGCGCGCGTCGCCGAGGCGGGCACGACGGGCACCCGGTCGTCGGTCACGGCCAGGGCCGGCGCGCTCGTGGTCAGGTACCGCTCCGGCGTACGGCCGGTCGGCACGACCGTGCGGCCGCTCTCCCGGGGGCGCCGGTGCTACGACGACGACCACGGGCTGCGGCAGGAGATCGACGACTGCCCGCTGACCGACGGCCGGCTCGGGTACCCGCCGGCGCGCTTCAGCCTGAACGAGTTTGTCGTGGACCTCGGCGGGCTCACGAAGCCGGACGCGTACATCGCCCGCGGCTGCGCGATCAAGGCGGTCGCGGCCTCGGTGGAGGGTGTCGTGTTCCTTGACGTCGCGACGACGCAGCACGAGCGCGGCGTGCACACCGGCAGCCCCGAGCTGCCCGTGCGGTACGTCCGCCTGACGCTGGGGTGGTGCAAGCCGACGGAGCTGTCGGTCTTCGGCTCGGCGGTGATCCTGATCGGTGCGCCCGCGCGGCTCCCAGGCGCTGCTCGCCGGCCTCGCCCGTTACCGGGCGCCGGGGGTTCGCGGCCGGGCTCGGCCCGGTGCCGCGGGGCCGACGACGCCGCGGCGGCGCAACGGCGGCAGCACGGCGGGCGGGTTACGGCGTTCCGGCAGCTCGGCGAGCAGGTCCTTCGTCGCGGCGGCGATGCGTTCGACCGCGCGGTCGAGCGCCGCCTGGGTGGTCGCCGAGGGCGCGGAGATCGCCGCGACCTTGCGGGCGTACTGGAGTGCGGCGGCGGCGATCTCGGTGTCGGTCGCGGCGGGCTCGAGGCCGCGCAGCGGCGTGATGTTGCGGCACATGCCGTCGAGCGTACGGCGCGCGGGCTGGACAGGAGCGCCCGCGGCAACGAGGCGCTGGGCCGGCTGCTCGACACCGGCGGCTGACGCGCGTTCTACCGTGGGTGACGACAGCACTACCGCCCGCTACCCTCGCCGCCATGCCTTCCCCGCGCCGTCTCGCCGCCGCCGTCCTGCTCGCCGCCCTCGCCACCGGCGCCGCCCCCGCGTACGCCTCGGGCGGGTCCATCGCCGGCACGCTCACCGACGCCACCACCGGCCAGCCCGCCGACATGGCCTGCGTCCAGGTGTGGCGGATCGTCGCCGACGAGGGCTGGGCCGAGCAGGTGCAGACCGACCACTGCACCACGGCCACCGGGCAGTACGCGTTCACCGGCCTCCAGCCCGGCACGTACGCGGTGAACGCGTACGGCGGGTTCTGGCAGCAGCAGTTCGCGTACGGCACGACCGACCTGTGGGCGGCCGACCGGTTCACCGTCACCGACGGTGGCGCCGTGACGGTCGACCTGCCGATCCAGCCCGCCGGCGTGATCGAGGGCACCGTCACCGACGCGGTGACCGGTGACCCCCTCAACGGCGTCTGCGTGCTCGCCGAGGGTGCCGGCGGCAGCGGCGATGCCTGCACCGACGGGGACGGCTACTACCACGTCAACGGCCTCGCGCCGGGGGGCTACACGCTCTGGTTCAGCGACTCGTCCGGCGAGCACCTCGGCGAGTTCGCGCACGACGCCGCCGACCGGGACGCCGCGACGCCGGTCACCGTCCTCGCGAACGAGAGCGTCCAGGTGGACGAGGACCTCGCCCGCGCCGGCGCGATCACCGGCACCGTCACCGACGCGATCACCGGCGCTCCGCTCGACGGCATCTGCCTCACCGCCGCCGAGTACGCCACCGGCGTCGGCGCCGCCGGCTACGGCTGCACCGACGCCACCGGCGCGTACCGGCTGGGCGGCCTGCCCACCGGCTCGTTCCACGTGTACGCCGAGGACGGGACCGGGGCGCACCCGCTCACCTACCACCCGGCCACCACCGACCCGGCCGCCTCCGTCGCGGTGGCCGTCACCCAGGGGCAGGACACCGCGGGCGTCGACGTCGCCATGCCGCGGCCGGCGTTCCTCAGCGGCACCGTCACCGCCGCCGCGACCGGTGCGCCCGTCGCCGGCGTCTGCGTGTTCGCGCACCGCGCCTCCGACCTGCACGGCGTCGGCACGCACGACTGCACCGACAGGTACGGCCACTACACGATCGGCGGCCTGCCCGGTGGCGACGTCAAGGTCGAGTTCCGGCCGCCGTACCGCGGCGACCTGCTGCCGCAGTGGGCGTACGGCCAGCCGACCGCCGCCACCGCCGCGACCGTCGGCACCGCCGTCGGCCGGACCACCACCGGCGTCGACGCCGCGCTCGTCCGCAGCGCGCACCTCGCCGGCCGGGTCGTCAACGCCCTCACCGGCGCGCCCGTCGCCGGCGTCTGCGCCACCGTCGGGGTCTACGACCACCGCGCGGCCGAGGCCACCGGCACCGAGACGGCGCCGTCGTGCACCGGCGCCGACGGCCGGTACGAGATCACCGGCCTCACGACCGGCTCGTACCGGGTCGAGCTCTACGACCTCAACGCCGCGTGGGCCTGGCAGTTCTACCCGGGGAAGACCGACCGCGCCTCCGCCACGCCCATCGCCGTCACGGCCGGGGCGACGACGACCGTCGCCGACGCGCGCGTCTCGCCCGCGGGCCGGATCGAGGGCGTCGCGCTCGACGCCGCCGGCCACCCCGCCGCGGAGGTCTGCCTCGACGCGTTCACGGCCACCACGCGGAACCCGTTCGGCACCGGCGCCTGCACCGGCGCCGACGGCCGCTTCACGCTGTCCGGGTTCCCGACCGGGAGCGTCAAGGTGCACGTGCTCGGCGGCGGCGCCTGGCCGGAGGAGTGGGCGGTCGACAGGACGTCGTTCGCCACGGCCACGGCCGTCCCGACCGTCGCCGGGGGAGTCACGCCGTTGCCGCTCAGCGTCGGCTGAGCGTTGCCGGTAACGGGTCGACCGGCACGGCCGGTACTCTCGCGGCCGGCGCAGGATCGTTACGGGGGTACGCATGCAGGACCGCGTCGCCGACCGCGACTACACGCGGTCGGCGTTGTTCGTCGACTTCGACAACATCTACAGCAGCATCAGGGAACGCGACCCGGACGCGGCGCAGCGGTTCGCCACGCATCCTCAGCTCTGGGTCGCGTGGTTCGAGGAGACGCTGGGGCCGGTCGGCCCGCGCGCCACCAACGACACCCGCCGGGTGCTCCTGCAACGGAACTGCTACCTCAACCCGACGGTGTTCGCTCGCTTCCGCGGGCACTTCACCCGGGCGGGGTTCCGGGTGGTCGACTGCCCGCCGCTGACGCAGCAGGGCAAGAACAGCGCCGACATCCACATCGTGCTGGACGCGCTCGACGTGCTGGCGCACCCGACGTACTACGACGAGATCATCGTGCTGAGCCTCGATGCCGACTTCACTCCGCTGTTCCTGCGACTGCGCGCGTACGACCGGCGAGTGGTCATGCTCGGCAGCGGTCCGGCGGCCGGGGCGATGCGCAGCGCGTGCGACTACGTGATCCCGGACGAGATCTTCTTCGAGGAGGCGCTGGTTCCCCCTGTCCAGCCCGTGGCTGCGAGCGCCACGCTCGCGAAGCCCGCGTCCGCCCCCGCGCCCGCGCCCGCGGCTACCGAGATGGGCGACCGGGTTCGCGCGCGCATCGTCGCCGTGGTCGCCGCCAGCCCTGCCCCGATCTCCGGGGCCGGGCTCGGCGCGCTGCTGACGAAGGAGTTCGGCCCTGCGCTGCGCGAGAGCAAGTGGCTCGGCACGGGGACGTTGAAGGCGCTGGTGACGGGGCTGGAGTCGCCGACACTGACCTGGAACCCCGTGCAGACGGGGTACGTCGGCGATCCGGCGAGGCACGTCCTGCCGGCGCCCGACGTGGACGGCTGGACCGCCGGTGCCCATGGTGGCCGGGTGCGGGTCGTCGAAGAGGTCAGCCGCGTGATCGACCTGCCGCGGCTCGGCCGGGAGCACTGGCGGCGCGTGCTCGTGGCGGTGGCGGAGGCGCTGTCGGCGCCGGACCTGCCGGGACTCGCCGCGCGCGAGCACGCTGCCGTCGAGGCCGCCGGAGCCGTCGCGAGCACGGTCCGGTACGTCGTGGAGGGTCTGCGCGTCGGGGAGTACGGCCTCGACGCGCGGCGGCACGAGCCGGCGGCGGTCGCGACGGCCTTCGCCGGCAGCGTGGCGCACCTCGCGCAGGCGGCGCAGGTGCCGTTGGAGCCCGCCGAGAAGCGGGTGCTCGTGGACTGGGTGTCGGGCGGGCTCGCGACTCGCATCGACTGAGCGGACGGCGAGGAACCCGTCCCGGGGCGGTATGCGTGGAGCGGACGACGGGATTCGAACCCGCGACCCTCACCTTGGCAAGGTGATGCTCTACCAGCTGAGCCACGTCCGCATGCGTTGTGCGGCCGTCACTGTAGCGTCCGCGCCGCGTCGCCTCAAACGCGCAAGGATGGGCGCCGTGACGACCCGCCCGGAGGACCCGCGCTGGCCGCGCGCGGCCGCCTGGCTGGCGGCCGGCCCGGGCACCCGGCCGGTGGACCTGGCGGTGCTCGGCATCCCGACGTACGCCACGTCGATCAGCGGCAGCGGCGCCCACGCGACGCCGAACGCCGTCCGCCGCACGCTGGGCAGGCTGTCCACCTGGTGCCCGAGCCGCGGCGTGGACCTGGCGGAGGCGGTGGCCCCGCTGGACCTGGGCAACGTGGACGACCCGGACCTGGGCGACGAGGGGGAGTGGCGGGCGCGGACGGCGGCGGCGTCGGCGGCGCGGAAGGCGACGCTGGTGCTGGCGCTCGGCGGCGACAACGCCCTCACCGCGCCGCTCGGCGTCGGCGCGCTGGGCGACCTGACCAACGCAGGCCTGGTCACGCTGGACGCCCACCACGACATCCGCGAGGGCCGCAGCAACGGCTCCCCGGTACGCCGCCTGCTCGACGCGGGCCTGCCGGGGGAGCGGGTGGTGCAGGTGGGGCTGGCGGACTGGGCGAACAGCCGCTCCTACGCCGACGAGGCGCACGCGCGGGGGCTGACGGCGATCTCGCGGCAGCAGGTGGCCGACCATGGCATCGACGCGAGCATGCGCCGGGCGCTGGACGTGGCGGGCGAGGGCGGCGGGCCGGTGCTGGTGGACCTGGACCTGGACGTCTGCGACCGGGCGGTGGCGCCCGGCTGCCCGGCGAGCCTGCCGGGCGGGCTGAGCGCGCACGAGGTGCTGCACGCGGCGTACCTGGCGGGCAGCGACCCGCGGGTGAAGGCGGTCGACGTCACCGAGGTCGACGCGACGAACGACCCGGACGAGCGCACGGTGCGCCTGGCGGCGTTGTGCGTGCTGGAGGTCGCGGCGGGGCTGGCGGTCCGGCTCGGCCGGGCGACCGGCCGGCCACCCCGCTAGCTAGAGCCCGAGCCGGGTCTCGCGCTCGAAGCAGAAGTACGTGCGGCCCTTCGGCTGCGACGCCCGGTCGCGCAGCGCGCGGAACAGCGCCTGCTGCGGCGTGAGCCACAGGCCCGGCGAGACCTTCGGCCTGGCCTTGCGGTCGTACTTCACGACGTCCATGCCGCGCGCGGTGTCGCCGGTGTAGACGTAGCCGCGGTCGTCGATCTTGGCGCTCCAGGTGTCGCTGTCGGCGACGCCCCAGTTGGCGAGGCGCTTGATGCCGGTGCCGGCGGCCTGGCCGTTGGCGCCGGCGGAGACGCCGGAGAGGCCGGAGATGTCGAGCACCTGGATGCCCTGTGAGTACCAGCCCATGACGAGCGTCTTGCCGTCGGGCGCGAGGCGCATGACGTGCGCGGTGCAGCGGTAGACGGTGGGGCCGACACCGACGACGTTGGGGCGCGGGCCGGGGTCGGTGGTGGCGAACGCCTCCGGGATGAAGTACGCGCCGACCTTGACCGGCACGGCGGGGTTGGAGATGTCCCACACGTGGATGCCGCCGCCGGGGCAGGAGAGGTTCCCCTCGGCGCCGACGAACTCGTCGGTGACGAGCAGGTACTTGCCGTCGGGGGTGGGGTCGGCCTGGTGCGCGAAGTTGATGGCGGGGTCGGCGACCCGGCCGAGGATCGTCGGCTCGGTCGGCTTGGTGGTGTCGAGGATGACGGTGACGCCGCCGAAGCCGGCGGCGACGAACGCGCGGGTGCCCTTGGCGTTGAACGTGATGTCGTGCGGGCTGTCGCCCGGCCCGAGGGTGAACGTCGACAGCAGCCGCGGCTTGCGCGGGTTGGCGACGTCGACGACGTAGACGGGCTGGAGCGTCGTGTACGCGTCCGGCGAGAGCGACTCCGACTCGCTGATGTAGAGGATCGGCTTGGTCGGGTGGACGGTCGTGTTGTGCGCGCCGGTGGCGAGCGGGAGGAAGCCGACGGCGCGCGGGTGCGCCGGGTCGGCGAGCTCGACCACGACGACGCCGGTCTTCGGCGCGATGCCGCCGAGCTGGGTCCAGCAGTCCTTGCGGCCGTCGACGTCGAGCTTGGCGTTGAAGTCGACGGCGAGGAACGCGCGCGTGCCCTGCACCTGGATGTCGTTCTGCGAGGTGTTGCAGGGGAGGAAGCCGGTCACCTTCGGCTTGGCCGGGTTGGTGACGTCGACGACCCGCAGGCCGGGGGAGGTCGTGGGGTTGTAGTTGTTCTGCGCGCCCGCGACGACGTAACGGCGGCCCTTGATGCGGGCCAGCTCGAGGTCGGTGCCGCCGCGCCACTGGAGGTGCGCGACCGGCTTCATGTTCGAGCTGGCCGAGACGCGGGCGGGCGGGACGGCGGTGCCGGTGGCGGGCGTGGCGAGCGCGAGCGCGCAGCCGAGGACGACCAGCCGGGAGGGGGACAGGCGCATGGGAAGCAGATACGCCGCGCGCGCCGCGAGTCCTGCGCGGGACCTGCCGCGGGACCTGCCGCCGGACGTGCCGCGGGGCCGCCTCCGGCGAACGGAAGGCGGCCCCGCGGGTCGTGCGGGTCAGGCGGAACGGCGCCCCGCGAAGGTGGCGCCGCCGCCGACGACGAGCAGGGAGACGGCGGCCAGGAGCAGGCCGGTCGTCTCGCCCCCGGTGAACGGGAGCGTCCCCTGCGCGGTGCCCCCGGCGACGGACGGGCGGGTGAGCCGGGTCCCGAGGACCTCGGGCGCGAACGCGCCCTGCGCACCCACGGTCACGGCCTCGGTCGCCGCCGCCGGAGCGGCCTTGACCAGCGCCGTGCCACGCACCGCCGCCACGGCCACGGGGGCCGGGGCGGGCGGGGCGACCGTCACCGTACGGGGCGCGACAACGACGCTCGGGGCGGCCGTCGGCGCGAGCGCCGTGCAGCCGGTGTGAGCGGGGTTGGAACGCCCGATGCCCGCGTTGCCGTCGCACTCGTACCCGTTGTTCGAGTCCGAGCCGTTCGGGCGCTGGCCGTACGGGTTCTTGTCGTCGGCCTTGCCGACGCAGCCGGCACAGGGCCGGCCGGTGGCCTTGCCGCCGCCGTTGCCGTTCCGCGACGGCGAGCCGTCGCGGGTGGAGCAGTAGTTCCCGCAGTCGGCGTTCGCGCTGTGCGAGGCCTTCGTGCGGTCGTGCTTGCCGTGGCCGCCCTCGGCGGCGTTGGCGGTGGTGCCGGCGACCGTGACGAGGAGCGTCCCGGTCAGCAGGACCGTGGCGATCCTGCGCACTGCGGTGGTGACGTTCACTGCGGAACTCCCGTCCGGTCTGCCGCGGTGGTGCGGCGTCGTGGGCGGGTCGGTCTCGCCACTGGCTCCCCGTACGGTCTAGGCGACCGCTTGTCTCCGTGCGCTGGGTTGCGTCGGTGAGGTCCGTACGGATCGTCGCTCCCTGCCTGACGAGCGGCGCTCGTCACAATCCGTAACGACGTTCGGTACAGCGAGTTACGAAGGTTAGGGTCTTCTGTCGTGGCCGACGTGGTGGTGACCGGGGACCCGCTGACCCCGGAGGACGTGCTCGCGGTGGCGCGCGGCGGGGCCGGCGTGCGGCTCGACCCGCGGGCGCTCGACGCGCTGGCGGCGGGGCGGGCGGTCGTGGAGCGGCTCGCGGCCGCCGACCGGCCGGCGTACGGCGTCTCCACCGGCTTCGGCGCGCTGGCGACGCGGCACATCCCGGTGGAGAGCCGGGCCCAGCTCCAACGCTCCCTCGTCCGGTCGCACGCGGCCGGGATGGGCGACCCGGTGGAGCCGGAGGTCGTGCGGGCGATGATGGCGCTGCGGCTGCGCACGCTCTGCACGGGGCGTACCGGCGTCCGTCCGGTCGTGGCGGAGACCCTCGCCGCGCTGCTGAACACCGGCGCCACCCCGGTCGTCCCGGAGCACGGCTCGCTGGGGTGCAGCGGCGACCTGGCGCCGCTCGCGGCGGTGGCGCTGGCGCTGATGGGCGAGGGGTCCTGCCATACAGACGGCGAGGTCGTGCCGGCGGCCGAGGTGCTGCGCGCGGCGGGCGCGGAGCCGGTGGTGCTGGCCGAGAAGGAGGGCCTCGCCCTCATCAACGGCACCGAGGGCATGCTCGGCATGCTCGTGCTGGCGCTGGACGACCTGGCGGCGTTGCTGACGGTCGCGGACGTCGGCGCGGCGATGAGCGTGGAGGCGCTGCTGGGCACCGACCGGGTGTTCGCGGCCGACCTCCAGGCGCTGCGGCCGCACCCGGGCCAGGCGGCGAGCGCCGCCAACCTGCGGGCGCTGCTCGCCGGCTCGCCGATCGTCGCCTCGCACCGGGAGGGCGACACGCGGGTGCAGGACGCGTACTCGCTGCGCTGCTCCCCGCAGGTCCACGGCGCCGCCCGCGACACGCTGGCGCACGCCCGCGCGGTCGCCGAGCGGGAGCTGTCCGCCACGATCGACAACCCGGTCGTGCTGCCCGACGGCCGGGTCGAGTCCAACGGCAACTTCCACGCCGCGCCCGTCGGCTACGCCTGCGACTTCCTCGCCATCGCGGTCGCCGACGTCGGGTCGATCGCCGAACGCCGCACCGACCGGATGCTGGACAAGGCGCGCTCGCACGGGCTGCCGCCGTTCCTCGCGGCGGACCCGGGCGTCGACAGCGGGCTGATGATCGCGCAGTACACGCAGGCGGGCATGGTCGCGGAGAACCGCCGCCACGCCGTGCCGGCCAGCGCCGACAACGTCCCCACGTCGGGCATGCAGGAGGACCACAACTCGATGGGCTGGGGCGCCGCGCGCAAGCTGCGGCGCTCGGTCGCGAACCTCCGGCGCATCCTCGCCGTCGAGCTGGTCGTGGCGGCGCGGGCGCTGGACCTGCGGGCGCCGCTGGCGCCGGCCGCGGGGACGGGCGCGGCCCGCGACGCGCTGCGCGCGGTGGTCCCCGGCGTAGGGCCGGACCGGTGGCTGGCGCCGGAGCTGGCCGCGGCGGAGGAGCTGCTGCGTTCGGGCGCGCTGCCGGCGGCGGTCCGCGCGGCGGGGGTGGAGCTCGCGTGAAGTTCGACCTGGAGCGGACGCACGAGCTGGCCGCGCTGTTCGAGGTGCCGCGGGCGGAACGCGGGGACGCGTGGGCCGACGCGTTCTTCGCGGCCGTGCCGGACGCGTCGCTGGCGGCCGGCGACCCGCAGGTGATCGGCGGGCCGGACGGCTTCCCGTACTTCCGGCTGCGGTTGCCCGACGAGGGGCCGTTCGAGACGTTCTGCGTGACGCACGTCCTCGACGCCTGCCTGGAGAACGGCTTCGGCATCGTCGTGACGGCGGCGGGGCCGCAGCCGGAGTGGGTGTTCACGTACGGCGACCTGTGGTCGTTCGCGTCGACGGGCAGGTTCGTCGTCTCGACGGGCGAGACGACGACGCTGGAGGCGCCGCGGCAGGTGCTGGTCGGCGCGCCGAGCGACACGACGCTGCCGGCGTACGCGCGGGGGGCGTTGCGCCGCGCGCTGGCGGCGCAGGGCGTGACCGACCCGCTCGTGTTCCTGGTGCACGCGCCGGGCAACGACCCGGAGCAGGCGTTCGCGTTCCGGCCGCTGCCCGACCCGCAGGCGCTGCTGTGGTACCTGCCGCGGCACTACGCGCTCATGTCCGCCCCGGACGACTGGGCCGAGGGCGAGCCGCTCTGAGCGGCGCTAGCCTGTCGCGCATGCACGGAGCGCGGGTGGTGAGGGCGCCGCGCGGCGCCGGGATGTCTTGCCGTTCGTGGGGTGCCGAGGCGGCCCTGCGGATGCTGCACAACAACCTCGACCCCGAGGTGGCCGAACGCCCCGACGACCTCGTCGTCTACGGCGGCAACGGCCGCGCCGCCCGCGACTGGCGGTCGTTCGACGCGATCGTCGAGACGCTGCGCACGATGGCGCCGGACGACACGCTGCTCGTCCAGTCCGGCAAGCCGGTGGGCGTGGTGCGGACGCACGAGTACGCGCCGCGCGTGCTCATCGCGAACTCCCTGCTCGTCCCGCGCTGGGCGACGCCCGAGCACTTCCGCGACCTCGAGGACCGCGGCCTGATCATGTACGGCCAGATGACGGCCGGGTCGTGGATCTACATCGGCACGCAGGGCATCCTCCAGGGCACGTACGAGACGTTCGCGGCGGTGGCGCGCCAGCACTTCGGCGGGTCGTTGCGCGGGCGGCTGGTGCTGACCGCGGGGCTCGGCGGGATGGGCGGCGCGCAGCCGCTCGCGGTCGCCGGCAACGGCGGCGTCGCGCTCGTCGTGGAGGTCGACCCGGCGCGCGCGGAACGCCGCCGCGACAACGGCTACCTCGACGTCGTCGCCTCGTCGCTGGACGAGGGGCTGCGGCTCTGCGCGGACGCCGTCGCCGAGGGGCGGGCGCTGTCCGTCGGGGTCATCGGCAACGCCGCCGAGGTGTTCCCCGAGCTGCTCCGGCGCGGAGCGCCCGTCGACGTCGTCACCGACCAGACGTCGGCGCACGACGCGCTCAACGGCTACGTCCCGGCCGGTCTCACCCTGGACGAGGCGGCGGAGCTGCGGCGGGAGAAGCCGTCGGAGTACGTCGACCGGTCGCGCGCGTCGATGGCCGACCACTGCCGGGCGATGCTCGGCTTCCAGGCCGCGGGCGCGGTCGTCTTCGACTACGGCAACGGCCTGCGCGGCCAGGCGCTCGACGCGGGCGTGACCGAGGCGTTCGACTACCCGGGGTTCGTGGCGGCGTACGTGCGGCCGCTGTTCTGCACCGGGACGGGGCCGTTCCGCTGGGCCTGCCTCTCCGGCGACCCGGCCGACCTGGCGGCGACCGACGAGGCGGTGCTCAAGGCGTTCCCGGACAACGACCCGCTGCACCGGTGGATCGCGTTCGCGCGCGAGCGCGTCGTGGGCCAGGGGCTGCCGTCGCGGATCTGCTGGCTCGGCTACGGCGAGCGCCACGTCGCCGGGGAGGCGTTCAACGACCTGGTCGCCCGCGGCGTCGTGTCGGCGCCGGTCGTCATCGGCCGCGACCACCTCGACGCCGGCTCGGTCGCGTCGCCGGAGCGGGAGACCGAGGCGATGCTCGACGGCACCGACGCCGTCGCCGACTGGCCGGTCCTCAACGCCCTGCTGAACACCGCCTCCGGCGCCTCCTGGGTGTCGGTCCACCACGGCGGCGGCGTCGGCATCGGCAAGTCGATCCACGCCGGCGTCGTCGTCGTCGCCGACGGCACCGACACCGGCCGCGACCGGCTGGAACGCGTCCTCACCAACGACCCCGGCACCGGCGTCCTGCGGCACGCGGACGCCGGCTACGACACCGCGCTGGACACCGCGCGCGACGTCGGCATCCGCATCCCGCTGGAGCCCGGGACGGGCGCGCCCGCCTGGCAGCGGTGACGTCGCTGCTCGTGCGCGGCATCGGCCGGCTGCTGCCGATGGCCGGGCCGTCCTGGGCGGTCGAGGACGCGGCGGTGCTGGTGCGTTCCGGGCTCGTGGCGTGGGCCGGCCCGGAGGCGGCGTTGCCGGCCGGGCTCGGCGACGTGCCGGAGCTGGACGCGGGCGGGGCCTGCGTCGTGCCGGGGTTCGTCGACGCGCACACGCACGCGGTGTGGGCGGGGTCGCGGCGGCGCGACTTCGCGGAGCGGCTGGCCGGCGTGCCGTACGGCGACATCCTCGCCCGCGGCGGCGGCATCCACTCCACGGTGCGGGCGACGCGTTCGGCATCGACGGAGGAGCTGGCCGCGCTGGCGGGGGAGCGGGTCGCCGCGATGCGCGCGACCGGCACCACCACCGTCGAGGTCAAGAGCGGCTACGGCCTCACCCGCGACGACGAGCTGCGGCTGCTCGCGGTCGCGCGCGGGCTGGACGGCGTGCGGGTCGAGGCGACGTACCTGGGCGCGCACGCGGTGCCGCCGGACCGTTCGCGCGAGGAGTACGTGGCCGAGGTGGTCGCGACGCTGCCGGACGCGGCGGCGGCGGGGGCGCGGTGGTGCGACGTGTTCTGCGACGAGGGGGCGTTCACGGTCGAGGAGGCGCGGCGGGTGCTCACCGCCGCGCGCGAGGCCGGGTTCGGGCTGCGGGTCCACGCCGACCAGCTCGCCGCGATCGGCGCGACCGAGCTCGCCGCCTCGTTGGGCGCGGCCAGCGCCGACCACCTGGACCACCTGACGCCCGCGGGCGCCGCCGCGCTCGCCGCTGCCGGCGTGGTCGGCGTGCTGCTGCCCGCCTGCGCGCTGACGATGCGGCACGGGCGCTGGGAGGCGGGGCGGCTGCTCCGCGACGCCGGCGCGACCATCGCGCTCGGCACCGACTGCAACCCCGGCACGTCGTGGTGCGAGTCGATGCCATACGCGGTCCAGCTCGCCTGCCTGGCGTACGGGCTCTCGGTGGAGGCGGCGTTCCGCGCGGCGACGCTGGGGTCCGCGCGGTCGCTGCGGCGGCCGGACGTCGGGCACCTCGCGGTCGGCGCGCGCGGGGACCTGGCGGTGCTGGCGGCGGAGCACGAGGCCGACCTGGTCGCCCACCTCGGCGCCCGGCCGGTCAATACCACCGTCGTGGGCGGGGTCGTGTGCTAACGTCGGCACATGCGAGTGCACATGATGCTGGACGACGCGCTGGTCGCGGAGATCGACCGCGTCGCGGGGGCCAGGGGCCGGAGCGCCTTCATCGCGAAGGCGATCGACAAGGCCCTCGAGGAGGAACGGCGCTGGACCGGCATCCTCGACAGCCTCGGCTCCATCGCCGACACCGGCCACGAGTGGGACGAGGACCCGGCGGCGTGGGTCCGGGCGCAGCGCCGGGCCGACCCGCGCGCGGTCGGGTGAGCGCGTGGCGTTGCTGCTCGACACCACCGTCCTGATCGACGCCCTCCGCGGGCGGCCCGCCGCGCAGCGGCTCGCGGCACTGCGGGAGCACGGCGAGGTGCCGTACTTCTGCGCGGTCAACGCCGACGAGCTGATGCGCGGCGTGCGGGTGGAGGAGATCGGGCGCGCGGCCGTGCTGATGGCGTCGTTGCGGACGGCGCCGATGAACTACCTCGCCGGCGCCCTGGCCGGGACGTGGCGCCGGGAGTTCGCGAAGCAGGGCATCACGCTCCACCAGAGCGACTGCCTCGTCGCCGCCGCCGCGGTCGGGGTGCACGCGACGATCGCGACCGGCAACCCGGAGCACTTCCCCATGGACGGCGTCACCGTGGAGCACTGGCCCGTCGGGGAATGACCGAACTCCCGACATCCGGGCGTGACGCAGCGTGTCCATTCCGGTACGGTTCGCCGCGCGTTACGCGGGACCGGGGGCAACGGGCGTCCGGCCCGCGCCCCTACCGCAGGAGTTCTCACCATGACGCGACCAGCCCAGCGGCTCGCGTTCGTGCTCGCCACGGCAGTCGTGGCCGGCACGACCACCCTCACCGGAACGGCCCTCGCCGACCACGACAGCTGCAACAGCGGCCACGACATGGGTGCCGCCACCTCCGGCACCGTCACGTCCGCCGCGCGCGACGACTGGTGGCAGTCCACCAGCCTCGCGTCGCGCACGATCACGCTCCAGCCCGCTGGCGGGGACGCCGACCTCTACGTCACCGACGCGAGCTGCGGCACCGTCCTCTGCTCCAGCACGCAGGGCGGCGACGCGACGGACAGCTGCACGGTCGCCGTGCCCGGGACCGTCAACGTCCGCGTCTCCTACTACTACTCCGTGTCCGGCTCGGTGCCGTACACGCTGACGGCCACCCCGCCGCCGGTGAACCCGGTCGCCACGACCGGCTACCCCTCCGACGACTGCGCCCGCGGCGTGGCGGGCGCGCACGACGTGGTCTCCGGCTTCGCCGGCAACACCTACGTCACGCTGCGCACGGAGCAGCGGGCGGACGGGCAGACGTGGGTGTGCGCCCGCGCCGACGCCGGCGCCACCTCGTTCGGCGGCAAGATCGTCGTCGGCGGCGTGGTCCCGCCGCGGCTCGTGGACGTCGACGCGCAGGCCGGCGCCTGCGCGACCGGCGCCAACTACACCAAGGTTGCCGACCTGCCGGGGGTCGCCACCCTGGAGACCGCGAACGGCCCCACGGGCGACACCTGGGTCTGCCTGCGCGCGCCGCTGGTGTCCCAGCGGGTGATCGTCTACTCCGCCCAGAGCAGCGGCCAGCTCCCCGTGAAGCTTTACCTCGACGCCCCTGGCCGGCACGCCCCCGAGCAGCCGGCGTCGGACCTGCCGTCCGGTGACTGCCAGCGCGCCGCGTCCGGCACCACCACGCGCGTCGTGGACCTCCTCAGCGAGGGCTCGCGGGCGTACGCCTACACCAACGTCGACGGCCTCACGGCGCGCGTCTGCGTCGGTGCGCCGGGCGGCGGCCTGCTCACGGTCACCGGAGCGACCGTGCCGAGCGTGACGCCGGTGTACTCCTGGGAGGACTGGGCGGCGGAGTGCCCACAGTACGTCGGCGCCGTCGCCGGTACCGAGCTGTGGACGGGCCGGAGCGGCGACTCCACCGCGGTCTGCGCCGTGCGCAACGGCTCGCTGCTGCTGGGCGAGCGCGTCACCACGGGCGGCCTGCCGGCCGTGTCGTGGCAGCCGGACCACCCGGGGCCGGTCGTCGTCTGACCCACCCGTAGCAACGTCGAACGCCCCCGGGCGGGAGGTCCGGGGGCGTTCGGCGTGCGTGGGGGAGCGTTACGCGTCCGGCTCGGTCCACAGCAGCAGCGCGAGCTCGGCGTCGACGTCGAGGTACTGGCTCTCCGAGCCGGTGGGGACGGCGGCGTAGGAGCGGGTGAGGAACTCCACCAGCTCGGTCAGCGACGCCTCGAACAGCGCCTCGCCGGACGGGCTGCACAGCGAGAGGCAGACGGCGGCGGCGCCCTGCGAACGGGTCGGCCAGACCTTGACGTCGCCCTCGCCGACGAGGCGAGTGACGCCGTCGGTGAGGAGCTGGCGGGCGAAGCGCCACTCGACGGTGCCGCGCTCGCCACCGGTGTGGAACGTCACCTGCACCGCGAACGGGTCGGCGGCGTCGTAGGTGATGGAGGCCAGGACCGGCAGGGCGGGGCTGCCCGGGACCACGAGGCGCAGGTCGAGGTCGGCGGTGACGGCGGCGGGACGGGTGCTCATCGGTGGGGTCAGCCCTTTCGCTGGCCGGGTCTGGGTACGCCAGGAGAACGACGCGCCGCCCCGGTGGTGACGCGTCCGGTCCAGCACGACCCCCATACCCGGACAAGCCGGGAACGACGCACCCCGAGGTGCGCGTCCCCGGGGCAGGTCGTAGGGTCGCGCCCATCCGTTCGGCGCCCTGCGGCGAACGTTCTAGCGTGAGGACGGCGGTCATGGCCACGGCACGGGGGTACGACGCGCTCGAGGACGCGGCCCTCGTGGCACTCGTCGCCGACGGCGACGGCTCCGCGCTGGAGTCGCTGTACGCCCGGTACGGCCGCCCCGCCTACGCCCTGGCCCGCCGCATCCTCGCCGACGAGCAGCTCGCCCAGGACGTGGTGCAGGAGGTGTTCCTCACGGTCTGGCGCGACCCGCGGCGGTTCGACGCGACGCGGGGCGGGTTCTCGTCGTGGCTGCTGACGATGACCCACCACAAGGCGGTCGACGCGGTCCGCCGCGAGGAGAACCTCCGCAAGCGCCGCGCGTCCGCCGACGCGCTGGACCTCGCCGAGTCGCGCGAGCCGCAGGTGGACGACGAGGTGTGGGGGATGATCCGCCGCGACCGGGTGCGCGGGGCGCTGGCCGAGCTGCCGGACCCGCAGCGCGAGGCGCTGGCGCTGGCGTACTTCGGCGGCTACACCCAGCGCGAGATCGCGAAGCTGACGGACACGCCGCTCGGCACCGTGAAGACGCGGATGCTGGCCGGGATGAAGCGGATGCGCGGCGCCCTCCAGGTGCCGCTGGACGAAGGGAGGGGGGTGTGACGACCGGACACGGGCAGTGGGAGGAGCTGGCGGCCGGCCACGCCCTCAACGCCCTGGAGCCCGAGGAGGAGCACGCGTTCCTCGACCACCTGCGCGGCTGCGACCGCTGCCGCCGCGACCTGGCGGCGTTGCGGGAGGTCGCCGGGGAGATGGCGTGGGCGGCGGAGCCGGCCGAGCCGCCGGCGGCGCTGGGGCGCCGGATCATGGAGGCGGCCGCGGCGGAGCGCCCGGCGCCGTTCGCGCCCGCGGCGCCGCGCGCGCTGCGGCAGCGCCGGGTCTGGCAGCCGACGGTCCGGCCCGCGATGCTCGCGACCGCCGCCGCGGTGGTCGCCGCGCTCGGCCTCGCGACGTGGAACCTCGCCCTGCGCGCCGACAACGCCGCGAAGCGCGACGCGCTGGGCCGCCGCACCGCCGCGCTGTCCTGCCTCGCCGCGCCGGAGACGCGGAAGTTCGAGCTGCGCTCCCCGAACGAGCCGCGCGGCGCCGCCTGCCTCGCCGGGGACCGGGCGTACCTCGTCGTGGACCGGATGGAGCCGAACGACGCGGCCCGGTCGGTCTACGTGCTCTGGTGGCAGGACGCGAAGGCGGCGATGCACCCGGTGGAACGGTTCGACGTGACGGGGACGCGGGCGGCGGTGTTCGAGCTGCCGCTGACGGTCGCGCCGGCGGACGTGCGCGCGGTGGCCGTGTCGCTGGAGCCGGGCCGCGGGCTGCCGTCGGTGCCGACCCGCCAGATCGCGTCGGGGGCGGCCGTCGGCTGACCGCGCGTGGGAGCATGCGCGGCATGGCCGACGCCGCGACCGACGCTGACCCGACGCCGCCGACCGACCCGTACGCGGGGCTCCTCAAGGAGCTGCGCGGCCCCGTCGCGTCGATCCAGAGCTACGTCCGCACCCTCATCGCGCGGGACGAGGAGCTCGCCCCGGCGGCGCGCGCCACGATCCACCAGGTGATCCTCCAGCAGGCGCAGCGGCTGGACGGGTTCGTCGACGACGTCGTGCTCTACGTGCGGCTGCTCTCCGGCGGCGTCGCCACCGAGACGGAGCCGCTGATGGTCGCGGCGGTGGTCGAGGAGGTGCGCCACCAGCTCGGCGAGCCGGACCGCGTCGAGGTCACCGGCGACGTCGTGCTGCACACCGACCGCGCCGCCCTCGCCGCGGCGTTGCGCCGCCTGGTCCGCAACGCCCTCGTCTACGGCCCGCGCAACGGCACCGTCGCCGTCGACGTGCGCGCCCGCGGCGACGCGGTCGAGGTCACCGTCGGCGACAGCGGCTTCGGCATCCCGGACGAACGCCGCGACGAGGCGCTGCGGCCGTTCGCCCGCGCGCTGCACCCGGACGAGCGCCGCAAGGACGGCGTCGGCCTCGGCCTCGCCGTCGCCCGGGAGCTGGTGGCGCTGCTCGGCGGCGAGGTGCTGCTGCGCGACAACGACCCGGGGCTGCTCGCGGTGGTGCGGCTGCGCGCCGTGTAGCATCGTCGCGGTTCGCGGGCGTATAGCTCAGTGGGAGAGCGCTTCGTTCACACCGAAGAGGTCCCTGGTTCGAAACCAGGTACGCCCACCGCGTTCGAGAGAGTCCCCCGGAAATGTCGAAGGCGCGCCCCCCGCGGACGCGCCCCCGACCACACCCGCGTGACGCGGGCTTGCCTGTCCGTGCGCACCCCGATCCAGCGGTAGGGACGCCAGCAGGCGGCGGTCGGAGCGCGTTTCCCCGCGAAACGCGCCCGGCCGACACCCTCTACACGGTGGAGGGCGGGAATGATTACAGGTCCGGGATGATCGATCCCCACACCCGCCCGTCGGGGGGGCAGGCACGTAAGTCGTGCTCGTAAGGAGGAACATCCACCTGGTAGGTGTAGCAGTCCATGGCCGGAGCGGCGACACTATGGACCGGCCACGCCGAAGCGGCGGCGGCGACGGCGACACCGAGGAGTAGGCGGCGCACGATGAACCTCCAGGAGGCTGAGGGGGCGATGGAAGCCTCACGTGACGACGCGCCGCTGATTACCCCGGCGTTCGAGACGGTCTGGCCCGACGTCGAACGCCGCCTGCGGGGGATGCTGCACCGGCGCGGGCTGGACCGCGCCTCGGTGGACGACGTGGTGCAGGAGGTCGCGCTGCGCGCGCTGGCCAACCACGTGACGTACGCCTCCGCGTCGGACCTGCTGCGCTGGGCGGCGCCGGTCGCGTGCAACCTGCACGTCGACCTGGTCCGCCACCGCGCCCGGCTGCTGGAGCCGCCGGAGGCGGAGGAGCACGCGGCGGCCGACGACGTGGCGCGGGAGGTGGCGCACCGGATCGAGCTGCAACGCGCGTTCCGCGGCATCGCGGCGCTCCGCCCGGCCGACCGCGAGGCGATCATCGAGGCGGTCACCGAGCACGCGGCGCCGTGCTCGCGCAAGGAGGCGGTCCGGCTCGCCGTGCGGCGGCACCGGGCGCGCAGCCGGCTGATGCTGGTGCTCGAGCAGCTCGCGGCGTGGGTCGCCGGGGTCCGGGCGTTGCGGCCGGGGCGGCGCGCCGTCGCGGTCGCGGCGCTGGCGCCGGTGGCGGCGGTGCAGCTCGTGGTGGCCTGGCACGTGCCGTCCGCGGCGGGCGGCTCGGCGGTGCGGCCGGCGACGGTCGCGCCGGTGGTCGTGCGGCCGGTCGCCGTCACCCACGAGCTGACGGCGGCACGGCGCGCCACGGCCGCGGCGCACGCGCCGACGGCCGCCGTCGCGCCACGGCGTGCCACGACGACCACCGTACGTCCGGCGGCGCCGCACCGGCCGCCGATCGTCAAGGTGAGCGGGCCGCGCGGCATCGGCGCGCAGGCGGGCACCGACCCGCGCCGCCCGGACGACCACGTGCTCTGCACGGGCTTCCACGGCCTGCCCGACGACGCCCTCAGCGAGGTCTGCGTCCTGTAATCACCGCCGCGCGCACGCGTGTACCTCCCGTGTACGGGGGCCTCGTGCGGGCGGAGCCACGGTGGCGGCGGTACGGCTGAGCGTGCTGGACCTGGACAGACGGATCGCCGTCGTCCGGGTGAGCGACGACGGCGACCCGTCGTTCGTGCACGTGCTGCGCGGCACGCTGGCCGCGATGATCGACGACGCGAGCTGGCACATCGTCGTGGCGTTCATGGACGAGGAGCCGCCGCGCCCGGCGGTCGTCGCGGTGCTGGACCAGGCCCGCCGGTGGGCGGGCGACGCGGGCTGCCGGCTCTCGGTCACCACGCTGCGTGACCTGTCGTGGGTCGCCAAGAACGATCCGTGACCTAAGCCCCTGTCCCGAACGGCACCGCGGGAGCACACTGGGCACGTCGGAAGGACGGGCCCGTGCTCCAGGTGCTCAGTGGTGTCGCCCAGGTGACGGTGGCGCTGCCCGGTCCCGGCGGCGTGACCCTGTACGCGCAGAAGCGCGCGGGGGAGCGGACGCCGCGGGTGGTGGCCGAGGCGTACGACCACGCCGGGCTGGTCGTCGCGGGCGAGCTGTCGGTCCTCGACGTCAACCAGGCGCTCACGTCGTTGCGGATCAAGGGGGAGCAGGGGCGCCGGCTCGCGCTGCGCGACGACGGTCGCGGCCACGGCGGGTACCTCGACCTGGTCACCGGCGGCGGCGACGCGACGCTCGTGGCGACCGGCCCCGGCGACCGGCGCGCGGAGTTCACGACGACGGCGACCGCGCTCGCCGAGTCCGTCGGCAGCGTGCTGCGGCACTACCTCGCGCTGACCCGGTCCGGGCCGCCGCCGACGATCGTGCTGCCGGACGCTCAGCCCAGCGCGCGCGCCGCGTTGATCCGGCCGGTGCCGTAGTACGGGTCCCGGCCCTTCGCGCCGCGATCGTCCGCCGTGCGCATGATCCGGTCCTTCACCTGCGCCGGCGTCCAGTCCGGGTGCTTCGACAGCAGCAGCGCCGCCAGCCCGGAGACGAACGGCGCCGCCATCGACGTGCCGGACAACGACGCGTAGGAGCGCTTGCCGGTGCGCGGGTCGTAGTACGTCGACAGGACGTTGACGCCGGGCGCGCTGACGCCGACGTAGGGCTGGTGCGTCGAGAAGACGGCGGCCCGGTCGGCCGAGTCGGTGGCGCCGACGGCGAGGACGCCGTCGCAGTTGGCGGGCGTGTTGGTCTTGTTGCCCTTCTTCGCGCCGTTGCCGGCGGAGACGACGGGCAGCCCGCCCTTGCCGAGCGCGTAGTCGACGGCCTGCTGCATCACGAACCCGCACGGCGCGCCCTCGGCGCCGAGGCTGAGGTTGAGCACGTGCGCGCCCGCGTCGGCGGCGCTGAGCATGCCGAGCGCGATGTCGCAGTCGCTGCCCGCGCCGTCGGCGGCGAGCACCTTCACCGCGAGCACCTGCGCGCCCCACGACATCCCGGCGACGCCGGTCCTGTTGTGGGTGCCGGCGGCGACGATGCCGGCGACGTGGGTGCCGTGGCTGTTGTCGTCGGTGGGGTCGTCGGTGTTGTCGACGACGTTCTTCCCGGCGCTGACGTGCCCGATCAGGTCGGGGTGGCGCAGGTCGACGCCGGTGTCGAGGACGGCGACGACGACCGGGTGGCCGGTGCCGATCTCGCGGTCCCATGCCTTCATGGCGCCGACCTTGTACAGGCCCCACTGGTACGGCAGGTACGGGTCGTTCGGCTGCCGGGACGCGGTGAACACCCGCTCCCGCTGGACCGGCACGCCGGCCGCGGCGAGCGTGGTCGCGGCCGCGTCCCGCGCCGCCACCGACCCGAACGCCGCCTCGGTCACCCGCAGCCGCCGGATGCCGCCGACGACCCGCCCGCCGAGCGCGGGGACGCGCGCGGCGGCGGTGTCGGGCAGCAGCAGCCGCGTCGGGGCGAGCTTCGGCACGGCGTAGCAGAAGCCGGGCAGGAACGCCTGCGCCGGAGCCGCCACGAGCGCCCCGCCCGCGACCGCCGCCGCGACGAGGACCGCGCGTACCCGCCTGCTCATGTGCCCACCTCCCGGACGCGCGACCGGCGCCGCCGCTGTTCCAGTACGACGGAGGCCATGACGAAACCTGCCACCGCCCCCGGCAGCGACGACGGCGGGTCGGTCCGCCGCGCCCGGAACTCCTTCACGTCGGACGCCTGCTCCGCCGCCTCGACCTCCTCCTGGCGCTCGGCCGCGGCACCCGGCTGGCCCAGCGCGCCGGGCTGCGCGCCCGGGTGGCCCTGGGCGAGCGGCTGCGGCTGCGACGCGGGCGGCGGCGGCTGCGGCGGCGCGACCGGCAGCGGCGGCGGGGGCGCCGCCACGACCGCCGCGTCGGGCACCGCCTGCAACGGCGGCACGATCGGCCGCGGCGGCAGCGGCGGGCGCGCCACGGGGTCCAGCGGCGCGACGAACGTCGTCACCAGCGCCGAGCCGAGCCCGCGCGCCGGGCGGTACGCGATCGTCCCGACGTAGTTGGCGACGACCCGCTCCCGCTCGCGCCGGTCGATCGGCCGCTGACCCGCCTTCGGCTGGCCCGGCGTCTCGTGCTCCGGGAAGTCGGCCGGGTGGTAGACGGCGCAGGCGACGCCGTTCGCGCCGGTGACGCCGGTGCCGACCTCGTGGTCGCCGGCGTACATGGTCACGCTCTCGCCGGCGATGGGGACGTCCCGGCCGGCCAGCCGCAGCTCGGCGCAGATCGGCGCCCGCCCGGTGTTGGCGACGGTCGGGCTGGTGACGACACGCAGCTTGGTCGCGAGCGCGCAGTACCCGCCGGGGACGGCGAACGCGAACGCCGCCTTCACCTGCGCGTCCCGGATCCAGACGGCCGGCACGTCGAACGTGTTCGTGTCGCAGGCGACCTGGTCGTTCTCCAGCGGGGCCTCGGAGAAGCCGGGGTGGTCGAAGATCGCGAGCGGCTCGCAGGACCGGCTGAACCGGACCATCGTCGCGTCGTCCTCGTTCTGCACGTAGACGCCGCCGTCGCCGGAGGCGACGACCGCCGCCGGGCCGGACGTGCTCTCGCCGGGGGTCACGCCGCCGCCGAGGTAGAGCAGCGCGCTGGACATCGTGCAGTGCGCGGCGACGCTGCCGTCGCGCGCGATCTCGTACAGCTCGGCCGAGCACTCGTCGACGACGCGGAAGCGGTCCAGCGTCGCGTCGAAGCTGTACGACGGCCGGCCGCAGCCCTCGGTCTTGTCCCGGAACAGCTTGCGGGCGGCGCCGGTGCGCAGGTCGATCTCGTGCATCCACAGCGTCGTGTCCAGCGCGTACAGGACGTGGCGGACCGAGTCGTAGGTGAGCCCGAGGTTGGCATGACCGATCTTGACGTGCAGGTCCGGCGCGACCGAGCCGGTCTTCGCCTCGACGCGGTGCAGCACGTCCTTCTGCCCGTCCTGCGTGTAGTAGACGTACTGGCCGTCGAACGCGATCGACGCGGAGTTGCCGTTCTTGTCGAGGGGGAGCGACAGCTTGGCGAGCTGCTCCATCCGGGTGTGCGGCAGCCGCGGCGCGATGAGGCTCGGCGGCGTCCCGATCGGCGGCAGGTCCGGCAGGTCGTGGCCGTCGCCGCGGTAGCGGTACACGCGGCCGGTCGCGGCGCAGGTGACGACGAACGTCGACGGCTGCGACTGGTCGGCCGCCAGCCCGCGCGGGTCGCAGTCGGCGGGCAGGCCCCTCGCCTCGGGGCGCGCCGTGCTGCCGCCCTGCCGCGAGCGGTACACGCTGCCGCCGGACACGAACATGAACACCGCGGGGTGGGCGTACTCGATCTCCAGCTCCTGCACGTCGCTGCCGGGGACGAGCGTGGTCCAGGTGTCACCGCCGTTGTTGCTGCGCAGCACGCCCTTCGCGGTGGCGGCGAGCACGGTGCTGCCGCCGCCGTCGAGCTCGGACGTGGCGACGTCGCGGACCGCCGACGACTCCTTCTGCACCCACGTCGTGCCTTCGGTGTCGGAGAGCCAGACGCCGCCGGCGGAGGTCGAGTTGGCCCAGAGCACCTCGGGCTGCCGCGGGTCGACCGCGACGGCGGACGCCGCGAGCGGAGCGGACGCGGCGAGCGGCTGCCACGACGAGCCGAAGTCGGTCGAGACCCACATCGACGGGCCGCCGGCCGGCGGCGGCGGGAGCGCCGGGGGCAGCGTGCCGTCCGGCACGAGGGACTTGGCGCGGCCGGTCGCGTAGACGCGCGACCGGTTGGACGGGTCGGCCCGCAACGACAGCACCGACACGCCGTCGAGGCCCTTCGCCGCGGCGTACGAGCGGCCGCCGTCGGTGCTGACGAGCAGGCCGCCGTCACGCGCGACGAGCGCCACGCGATCCACCGCCAGCGTCGCCAGGACCGGCCGCACGACGTCCACCGGCAGCGTCACCGGCGGGCTCCAGTGCAGGCCGCCGTCGGTGCTGCGGAACGCGTGGCGGTCCAGGTCGGTGGCGACCATCGTGCACGGGTCGTCGTCGCGCTGCGCGACCGCGACCGCGCCGGTCGTGCGCGGCACCGGCACCGCCGACCACTGGTTGACCAGCTCCACCTCGGTGGCGCACCGGACCGCGGCGCGGCCGGGGACGGCGGGGAGCAGGATCCCCGCCGTCACCGCCAGCCACGCGAGCGCCCGCCCCTTCGCCCGCATCGCCGTTACTCCGCCGCCGCCGCGCGGGTCCGCTTGCGCGGAGCCGGCTGCGCGGCGGCCGCGCGCTGCGCCTCGACGACCCGGGTCAGGTACGGCAGCAGCGCCGGCCCCTCCACGGTCTCCCCGGCGACGAGCGCGTTGGCCAGGTCGGCCACGACCTCGCGGTGCGCGAGCACCAGCTCCCGCGCGCGCTCCTCGGCCGACTCGATCAGCGAACGGATCTCCAGGTCGAGCTGCGTGAGCGTCGCGGGCGCGATCATCTGCATGGCCGCCATGTCGCGACCGAGGAAGACCTCGGCGTCCTTGCCGACGACGCGGACCGGGCCGATGCCGTCGGTCATGCCGTACCGGCCGGCCATCTCGCGGGCCAGGTCGGTCGCGCCCTCGATGTCCGCCTCGGCGCCGGTGCTGGCCTCGCCGAAGAACACCTCCTCGGCGCTCTTGCCGGAGATGGCGATCGCCATCCGGTCGACCATCTCGCTCTTGCGCAGCAGCACCCGGTCGTCGCGCAGCAGCGCGGCGTGGCCGAGGCCGAGGCCGCGGCGGGCGACCGACACCCGCTCGACGGCGTGCACGTCGCGCAGCGCGGCGGCGACGACCGCGTGGCCCGCCTCGTGCACGGCGACGAGCTGCTGCTCCTCGAGGGTCAGCGACTCGCCGGAGCGCTTCGGGCCGGACAGCACGCGCTGCACGGCCTCGTCGAGCTGCGCCATGCCGATCGCGTCGAGGCCGGCGCGGACGGTGAGCAGCGCGGCCTCGTTCCAGACGTTGGCCAGCTCGGCGCCGGTGAAGCCGGGAGTGCGGCGGGCGAGCACCTCGAGGTCGACGTCGACCGCGATCGGGCGGTCGGCGGCGTAGAGCCGAAGGATGTCGAACCGGCCGGCGGCGTCGGGGCGCTCCACGGTGATGTGCCGGTCGAAGCGGCCGGGGCGCAGCAGCGCCGGGTCGAGGATGTCGGGGCGGTTGGTGGCGCCGATGACGACGACGCCGGACTGCGTCTGGAAGCCGTCCATCTCGACCAGCATCTGGTTCAGCGTCTGCTCGCGCTCGTCGTTGCCGCCGCCGACGCCGGCGCCGCGCTTGCGGCCCGCCGCGTCCAGCTCGTCGATGAACACGATCGCGGGGGCGTTGCGGCGCACCGTCTCGAACAGGTCGCGGACCCGCGCCGCGCCGACGCCGACGAGCGACTCCACGAACTCCGACCCCGACAGCGAGTAGAACGGCACGCCCGCCTCGCCCGCGACCGCCCGCGCGAGCAGCGTCTTGCCGCAGCCGGGCGGGCCGAACAGCAGCACGCCCTTCGGCGGCAGCGCGCCGACCCGCTCGAACTTCGACGGGTCCCGCAGGTAGTCGACGATCTCGGCCAGCTCGACGACCGCCGTCTGCGCGCCCGCGACGTTGGCGAACGTCACCGGCGGCACGCCCTTGCGCCGCCCGCTCGCGCCCGCGCTCGACTCGATCCCGTGCCCGCCGCGGACCTTGGAGAACTCGCTGTACTCGCGGGCGCCGCCCTCGCCGCGGCCGGCGAGGAACAGCAGGCCGAACAGGTTGGCGAGCACGAGGATCGGCAGCAGGAACTGCTCGTAGAAGCCGATGCTGGCCTTGAGGCTCTGCTTCTCGAAGCGGATCGGCGTCTTGCCGGCGCGCATCGCGTCGACCAGCCGCGACGTCTCCGCGTCGCTCTTCGGGTACGAGATCCACGACGGCCCGCCCGACCGGTGGACGACGATCCGGCTGTCGTAGTCGTAGAACGTCGCGTCGTAGATGTCGCCCTTGCGGCCGAGGTCGAGCGCCTCGTCGAACGTCAGCTCCACGCCCGACCGCACCGGCTGCCGGTACTGCTCGGCCGCGAACCAGCTCGACCCGAGGCCGAGCAGCGTGAGGACCAGCAGCAGGCGGACGAGGCGCTTGCCGCGGAACCGCGACAGGCGGCGCAGGCCGAGGTAGGTGCGGTCCCAGACGGCGACGGCGATCGCCTTCGCGCGGTCCCGGGTGGTCGCCGGCGCCTCGTCGGCGGCGGGCGTCTGGTCGGTGGGTCGGTCGGCGAGCTGAGTCACCACGGGCTCCTCGGTGTCGCGCGGCGGTCGGGGGCCGCCGTTCGTTGCGAGGTAGAGCCGGGGCGTGCGCGGTTGGTTCGCTGGTCGCTAGCCGCGGGTCGCGGCGACGGCCGCGTCGAGGGAGTCGTACACGTCGATGACGGTGTCGACCTGCACCAGGCGCAGGGCGTTGCGGACGATCTGCTGCGGCCGGGCGACGACGAGCCGGCGGCCGGCCGCGACGGCGCGGTTGTACGAGGCGACGAGGACGCCGAGCCCGGTGGAGTCCATGAACGGCACGTCGGCCAGGTCCACGACGACGTCGGCGCGGGTGGCGAGGACGTCGGCGAGGCGTTCGCGCAGCGCGGGGGCGGTCGCGATGTCGACCTCGCCGGAGACGGCGAGCACGACGTGCGGGCCCGACCTCTCCGCCTCGATCGCGAACGCCATGAGGGTGTCGCTACCCGGATTCGCGCGAACCGCGCACCGGCGGTGTCCAGCCGAGGTCGGCGAGCGTCTTCTCGAACAGCAGCCGGGCCAGGGTCGCGCGGTCGGCGAGCTCCATGACCTCGGCCGGGTCGCCACCGTCGGCCGCGGCGGCGAGCTCGTCGCCGGCGCGCAGCCAGTCGCGGACCGCCCCGCGCAGGCGCTCCTCCTGCTGCTCGGTCATGCCGTTCCGGCTCGCCACGTCCGCTCCCCAGGGTCGCTGTCGCCGCCGATATAAGCATGTCCCGGGGCGGGCGTGGTGACACCAGGCCGAACGGGTGACACCCCGGGCTACCCCAGCCAGGTCGCGATCTGCGCCACGGCCGTCGGCTCCCACGCCAGCTTCAGGTGGTTGTCGGAGAGCACCGTCGTGACGCCGCCGACCGTGCCGATGCCGGTGGTCGACTCGCACGACGCCCGGAACAGCAGGCCGTCCGACGGGCCGGTGTTCTCGTTGTAGACGCCGGGGATGTCGGCGTAGCCGCCGCAGAGCAGGTACGTCGTCACCGTGCTCGGGACGCCCGCCGCGCGGATCGTGTCGACCAGCGACCCCTGGGTGACGGCGGCCTGGATGCCGGGGGAGTACGACGTGTAGCCCCAGCCGCCGTAGTAGACCGTGTACCAGTCCTGCTGCGACGAGTCGAGGCCGTAGGTGCCGTCCCAGCGCTTGAGCATCTGCCGCTGGCCGGGGAACGTGTTCGCGGTCCCGGTGCCGGTGAACGACAGCTCCGGGTGGTCGTAGAGCAGCGAGTAGCACATGTAGGTCGTCACCGCGGCGGGCGCGTTGAGCGCGCCGCCGCACTCCGGCCAGACCGACACGTCGCCGGCGGTGCCGTGGCGCCACGACCAGTCGATGCCGTTGTTGGCGTTGCCGAGGAGCAGCAGCTTGCGCACGTCGCCCTGGTAGGCGCGGCCCCACGACGGCCGCACCGAGGAGGTGTACATGCGGGCGGGGAAGCCGCCCTTCGACCAGCCGACGAGGTCGACCTTCGCCACGCCGAGCTTCGCCTTGACGACCGCGATCGCGTCGGAGACGAGCTGCGCCTGGAAGTAGTTGTCGCCCTGCTTGTGCGGGAAGTTGATCGCGAACACCTTGTAGCCGCGCGCGTCGAGGTACTGCATCAGCCCGGTGGTGGGGCAGCCGCTCCACGAGCCGCAGCCGAAGCCGCCGGCCTCGTCCGGGTTGGCCCAGGCGCGGTCGGCGTTGTCGTTGGCGCCGTGGACGAGCAGCACCGGCGTCGCCTTGGTGCCGGTCTGCCAGTGGGGCGCGTGGTAGAGCAGGAACGTGTTGCTGCGCGGCCGCGCGACGCCGCCGAAGAACGTCCTGCGCTGCCCCTCCTGGTCGCCCCGGCCGTCCGGCGGGTACGCCTCGGTCGGCAGGTTGGCGTCGGTGTCGTGGTAGCGCTCCACGCGCGCCCAGCCGTTGAGGATCCCGGTCGTGTACGTGGCGTCCAGGACGTACGTGCCGACGGCATGGGCGGGCGCGGCGGTGAGGGCCGCCGCGAGCAGGACGAGGGGGAGCAGGATGCGTCGCATCCGCCCGTTCTAGCCCCGGCCCGCGAGCACCGGCTATGGAGATCCGACGAAGTTACGGCCGCAGCGTGAGGGTGAGGTTCACCCGGCTCGTCCGGTCGATCCAGCGGGCGGTGTCGGCGCAGATCGCGGCGGCGACGGTCAGCAGGTCGCGGTAGTCCAGCGTCAGCCGCCGCGCGTGGATCGGCTCGTGGTGCGCGATCCGGTTGCGCAGCTCGTTGAGACGGCACAACGGCTGGTGGATCGACGTACGGCGGAGCGGCTTCAGCAGCGGGAACGCGGCTGCGAGAGCGGGGGTCCACAGCGTGTGCTCGTAGGTCTTGGCCAGCAGGAACCGCCAGAACCCGAAGCTCAGCTCAGCCACGACCCGGCCAGGGGTCTCGGTACAGCCGCGGTCGCGAACGCGTTCGCGGGCAGCCGCGATGTCCTCGCGTGCGCGTTCCGTCAGCACGCGCGCCGGGTCGTCGTACCACTCGCCGGGCCGGCTGGTCGTCGCGTGATACGCGGTGAGGTGCTGGTGCAGCGCGTTCCGCAGCAGGACCTCCATGGACCCGATCGACTCGAACAGCGCGCCGCTGATCGCGATGTTCCACTCGTAGAGGCGCAAGGCTCGCGCGCGATCGCCACCAGCGGCGGCGAGGTAGGGAGCCATCCGCTCCGCTGACAGCCGCTGCCACAGGACGGCCGTCGTGACGTCCTGGATCGCCATTGAAGAACTCCCCCGTGCGTCGTACGATCGTTCCGAAGACCCCGAACGACCTCTGCCGCATCTCGCGGTCACGCCGCCGGGGTTATGGCTCTCCGATTCGGGCCGGTGGCGATCGCTGCCGGCCCGTTTCGTTTGCGCCATTCTGGCCCATAACCGGCGGCGCTCGGCGCGGCGGCGCCGTTAGGATCGGCCTCCCCGACCTCAGGAGTGCTGACACCGTGGCCGACATCCGCCTGACCCTCGACGGCTCGCCGCTCGTGGTGGAGGCCGGGACGACGGCCGGTGGCGCGCTCAAGGAGGCGGGGGTCAAGGCGGTCGCGGTGAAGGACGCGAGCGACGACCTGCACGACCTGAGCTGGCCGGTCGAGGACGGGGCGGCGCTCACCTCGGTCCCGCTCGCGTCGCCGGAGGGCCGGCACATCCTGCGGCACTCGGCCGCGCACGTCATGGCGCAGGCGGTCACCGACCTGTTCCCGGACGCGAAGTTCGCGATCGGCCCGCCGGTGCAGGACGGCTTCTACTACGACTTCGACGTGGCGAAGCCGTTCACCCCGGAGGACGTCGAACGCATCGAGGCGCGGATGCGCGAGATCGTCGCCGCCAACCAGCGGTTCTCCCGCCGCGTCGTGACCCCGGAGGAGGCGAAGGAGCTCTTCGCCTCCCAGCCGTACAAGCTGGAGATCATCGAACGCGCCCAGGCCGGCGCCGTCGAGGGCGAGGAGACCGTCGACGCCGCCGGTCCCGAGATCACCGTCTACGACAACGAGGGCGGGTTCACCGACCTCTGCCGCGGTCCGCACCTGCCCAACACCCGGGCCATCCCGGCGTTCAAGCTGATGCGCACCGCGGCGGCGTACTGGCGCGGCGACGAGAAGAACCGCCAGCTCCAGCGCGTCTACGGCACCGCCTGGGAGTCGAAGGAGGCGCTCGCCGAGCACCTGCACCGGCTCGAGGAGGCGGAGAAGCGCGACCACCGCAAGCTCGGCGTCGAGCTGGACCTGTTCTCGTTCCCGGACGAGATCGGCAGCGGGCTCGCCGTCTTCCACCCCAAGGGCGGCACCGTCCGCCGGGTGATGGAGGAGTACAGCCGGCAGCGGCACCTCGAGGCCGGCTACGAGTTCGTCAACACCCCGCACATCACCAAGCAGGCGCTGTTCGAGGAGTCGGGCCACCTCCAGTCGTTCGCCGACGGGATCTTCCCGCCGATGCGGATGGAGGGCGCCAGCTACTACCTCAAGCCGATGAACTGCCCGTTCCACATCCTCATCTACCGGGCGCGCGGGCGGTCCTACCGGGAGCTGCCGCTGCGGCTGTTTGAGTTCGGCACCGTCTACCGGTACGAGAAGTCCGGCGTCATCCACGGCCTGACCCGCGTCCGCGGCCTGACCATGGACGACTCGCACATCTTCTGCACCCGCGAGCAGATGGCGGGCGAGCTGCGGAACCTGCTGACCTTCGTGCTCGACCTGCTCCGCGACTACGGCCTCTCCGACTTCTACCTGGAGCTGTCCACCCGCGGCACCTCGGAGAAGTTCCTCGGCACCGACGAGGAGTGGGCGGAGGCCACCAACGCGCTCGCCGAGGCCGCGGCCGAGTCCGGCCTGGAGCTGGTGCCCGACCCGGGCGGCGCGGCGTTCTACGGCCCGAAGATCAGCGTGCAGGCGCGCGACGCGATCGGGCGCACCTGGCAGATGTCGACCATCCAGGTCGACTTCCAGCTCCCGCAGCGGTTCGGGCTGGAGTACCAGTCCGCGCAGAACACCCGCGAGCGGCCGATCATGATCCACCGCGCGCTGTTCGGGTCGGTGGAGCGGTTCTTTGGTGTGCTCACCGAGCACTACGCGGGCGCGTTCCCGGCGTGGCTGGCGCCGGTGCAGGTCGTCGGCATCCCCATCGCCGAACGCCACGAGGAGTACCTGCGCGACCTCGTCGCCCGCCTCAAGGCCAACGGCGTCCGCGCCGAGCTGGACGCCTCCGACGAGCGGATGCAGAACAAGATCCGGCGCGCGCAGGAGCAGAAGGTGCCGTTCATGCTCGTGGCGGGCGACCGGGACGTCGAGGCGGGCGCGGTGTCGTTCCGGTACCGCAACGGCGACGAGCGCCGCGGCGTGCCCGTCGACGACGCGGTCGCCGAGATCGTCGCCGTCGTGACGCAGCGCCTGGTCGAGCCGGACGCGCTGCGCCCGGCGCCGTGACCGGGCCGGTCGAGCAGCCGGGCGCGGGGGAGCCGGACCCGTTCCAGCGGCTCTGGGCGCCGGACCGGCTGTCGTACGTCACGCGCGAGAAGGACGACGGCTGCCCGTTCTGCCGCGTCCCCACGCTCTCCGACGAGGACGGGCTGGTGCTGCGGCGCGGCGCCACCGCGTACGCGGTGCTCAACCTCTACCCGTACAACCCCGGGCACCTGATGCTGGTGCCGTACCGGCACGTCGCCGACTACGCCGAGCTGACGGCGGCGGAGATCGCCGAGCTCGGCGCGCTGACCCAGGCCGCGCTGGCGGCGTTGCGGGCGGCGTCGGGCGCGCAGGGGTTCAACGTCGGCCTCAACCTCGGCGGCGTCGCCGGCGCCGGCATCGCGGCGCACCTGCACCAGCACGTCGTGCCGCGCTGGGGCGGCGACACGAACTTCATGCCGGTGGTCGGCCACACCCGGGTGCTGCCGCAGCTGCTCCGGCAGACCCGCGAGATGCTCGCGGAGGCGTGGCCGGAGTAGGCCGCGAAGATGGCCCGGACTGACTATTCCGGACGCCGCCGGGCCGGTCGCACACTCACGTTCACCACGGCGGACCTGCCCCCAGTTCGAGCGAGAAGGACGCTTGCAGCGGAGGGTCCGTCGCAGAGACCAGGAGGACCGGTCGGAGGCACCCCCCCGCTTCCCGCCGGTCCTCTTGGCGTCCAGCCCTGCTACGCCGTGGCCACGGCCTCGAACACCTCCACGACCACCCGCATGACCGCGCCGCGGCTGTCGAGGACGAGGCAGACGCGCGGCTCCGGCTGGTCGCGCAGCAGCCTCGTCAGGGCGTCCAGCGGCGCCTGGTGCGGCACGCCGAGGCCGGTCCGCCCCTGCCCCAGGTGCAGCGTCACGTCCGGGCGCAGCCGGAACTCGACGTCCGCGCCCTCGTCCGGCCGCAGCACCAGGCGGTCGGCGCCACCGGCGTGCCGGGCGCGGACGGCGTTGCCGCAGGTCGCCACGGTCCCGACGCCGGTGCGGCGCACCAGCCGCACGCCCGGCAGCAGCAGCGCCGCGAACCGCCCGGTCGCCGGGTACGAGCGCACCACGAAGTCGCCCTCGTACACGTACGACTCGGCGAGGTCGTCGGCCGGGAGCGCGTTGAGGCCGTAGACCTCCCAGCCGCCCGCGCCGCAGGCGGTTCCCGGCGGCGGGCCGGGGCAGAACGCCTGCGTCTCCGGCGTGAGGACGTACCGGCCGTGCATCGTGCGGTAGCCGCGCGCCGCGTCCTCCAGCCGGGCCGCCGCCGGCGGCGACGGCGGCCAGACCAGGCTCCGCGCGGTGCACCGGCGCGGCGGGGCGTCGCGGTCGCCGAAGCCGGCCCGCACGTTGCCGCCGCGGTCGACACCGACGTCGATGCCGCCGCCGACGCGTTCGCGCGTCGGGTACTCGGCGAGCGCCGCGGTCTCGTCGGTGAACGGCAGGCCGTTCTCGTCGAACCGCGCGGTGCCGGTCGCGTCCTCGAACGTCCGCGTGGCCGGGCACCAGCCGAGCACCGGGCGGGCGTGGCCGGCGGGGGCGACGGCGGCGTACGCGCGGGCGGCGCGGCCGGTCCCGAGGACGAAGCCGGGCAGCGCGTCCGGCAGCAGCGCCGGCGTGAGCTCCCCGGTCGGGTGGACGGCGACGTGCTCGGCGAACAGGTCGCCCACCGTCGGCGCGGGGAACAGCAGCGTGCGCGACGGCGACGGCGACGGCGTGGGGGACGGGTGGTCGCCGGTCGCGCGGGAGCCGGCGACGCCGGCGACGAGCAGCGCCAGCGCCGCGAACCCCGTGAGCAGTCCGGTCCAGCGCCGGCCGGGGGGCCGGTCGTCGCCGTGCGCGAGGACGTCCGGCGTCACTCCTTCGCGGCTGCCGCGAGGAACTTCTGCGCGAGGTTCGCGGGCATCGGCTCGTGCCGCGCGTACCGGCGGGTGAAGGAGCCGGTGCCGTGCGAGAGCGACCGCAGGTCGATGGCGTACCGGACGACCTCGGTCTCCGGCACCTCGGCGCGGACCAGGGTGCGGCCCGTGCCGACCGGCTCGGTGCCGGACACCCGCCCGCGCCGGCCGGACAGGTCGCTCATCACCGCGCCGACGTACTCGTCGGGCACCATGACCGAGAGCTCCAGCACCGGCTCCAGCAGCGCCACCGACCCCGCCTTGGCGGCCTCCTTGAGCGCGAGCCCGCCCGCGATCTGGAACGCCATGTCGGAGGAGTCGACCGAGTGCGCCTTGCCGTCGGTGAGGGTCACGCGCACGTCCACCACCGGGTAGCCGGCGGCGACGCCCTTCTCCATCTGCGCGCGCACGCCCTTCTCGACGCTCGGGATGAACTGGCCCGGCACCGCGCCGCCGAAGATCTTGTCGACGAACTCGAACCCGCCGCCCGACTCCAGCGGCTCGACCGTGATGTCGCAGACGGCGAACTGGCCGTGCCCGCCGGACTGCTTGACGTGCCGGCCGTGCCCCTGCGCCTGCCCCTGGAACGTCTCCCGCAACGGCACCCGCAGCTCGACCTTCTCGACCTCGACGCCGTACTTGGTCTTGAGGCGGTCGAGGAGGACGTCGGCGTGCGCCTCGCCCATCGTCCAGAGGACGAGCTGGTGCGTCTCGGCGTTGCGTTCGAGGCGGACGGTCGGGTCCTCGGCGACGATGCGGTTCAGGCCGGTGCCGAGCTTGTCCTCGTCGGTCTTCGTCTTCGCCTGGATCGCGACCGGCAGCAGCGGCTCCGGCATCTCCCACGGCTCGATGAGCAGCGGGTCGTCCTTGCCGGAGAGCGTGTCGCCGGTCTCGGCGCGCTGGAGCTTCGCGATGGCGCAGATGTCGCCGGCGATGCACTCGGTGACCGGGCGCTGCGTCTTGCCGAGCGGCGACGACAGCGCGCCGACCCGCTCGTCCACGTCGTGGTCCTCGTGGCCGCGGTCGGCGAGGCCGTGGCCGGAGACGTGCACGACCGTCTCCGGGCGGAGCGTCCCGCTGAACACGCGGACCAGGCTGATGCGGCCGACGTAGGGGTCGGTGGTGGTCTTGATGACCTCGGCGGCGAGCGGGCCGGCCGGGTCGCAGGACAGCGGCCCCTTCGGGTCGCCGTTCGGGCTGGTCACGACCGGCAGCGGGTGCTCCAGCGGCGACGGGAACGCGCTCGTCAGCACCTCCAGCAGCTCGGCCATGCCGAGCCCGGTGGTCGCCGCCGTCGCGAGCACCGGGTAGAACGAGCCGCGCGCGACCGCCGTCTCCAGGTCGTCCACGAGGACCTTGGTGTCGATGTCCTCGCCGCCGAGGTAGCGGTCCATCAGCGTCTCGTCCTCGGACTCCGCGATGACGCCCTCGATGAGCGCGTTGCGGGCGTCGGCGATGAGCGGCAGGTGCTCCGGGTCGGGGTCGCGCTCGACGCGGGAGCCGGACGAGTAGTCGAAGATCTTCTGGCTGAGCAGGCCGATGACGCCGCCGACGTGCTCGTCGTCGGTGTGCAGCGGCAGGTACAGCGGCAGCACGCCGTCGCCGAACACCCGCTGGCAGAGCGCCACCGTCTCCTCGAAGTCGGCGCGGTCCCGGTCGAGCTTGGAGACCACGATCGCGCGCGGCATGCCGACCGCCGCGCACTCGTCCCAGATCATCCGGGTGGCGCCGTCGATGCCGTCGACCGCGCTGACGACGAACAGCGCCGCGTCGGCGCCGCGCAGCCCCGCCCGCAGGTCGCCGACGAAGTCGGCGTAGCCGGGGGCGTCGAGCAGGTTGACCTTGACGCCGTTGTGCTCGATCGGGGCGAGCGCGAGCGAGACGGACCGGTGCTGGCGGATCTCCGCGTCGTCGAAGTCGGTCACCGTGGTGCCGTCCTCGACGCGGCCGGCGCGGCTCAGCGCCCCGGTCGCCACGAGGAGGGCCTCGACCAGCGTCGTCTTGCCGGCGCCGGAGTGTCCGACCAGCACCACGTTGCGCACATTGCCGGGCGTGAGCGTCACCGTTCCTCCAGGGGTCGCAGCCAGGCGTCTGATGCTTCACCCGCGCGTGGCTTCGCGGCAAGGGGTGCGTGCCGGTCGGGTACCGTGACCTCGCGGTGATCACACACGGCGGGAGGGCCGGTGTTCGACCTTGCGGCCCTCGGGCTGAGTGACCTCGTCCGGATCAGCGCGATGCTGCGCGCGCCGGGCGAGGCCGACTCGATGGAGGGCGCCGCCCGCGCCGTCGTGCGGTTCCTGCACGAGAACCTCCTCGACAAGGCCACCGGCGAACGCTCCTGCGCCCTGGTGCGCTGCTACCGCACCCAGCCGTACGCGAGCCTGCCGGACGACCTCAAGGCGTTCGCCGACCGGTCGCTGCGCGACGACGACGACCGCTCGGCGCTGCGCTGCCTCACCCTGCTCGCGACGGCGGGCGAGGAGCCGGACTGGAACGACCGCCGCCGCTCGGCCGGGCACCAGGCGATCCCGCTGCCGAGCCCGGAGGTGGTCGCCCGGTCGCCGATGATCCACCGGCTCATCGCCGACCTCGGGCTCGACGTCGCGCAGCTCGCCGGCGGGTCCGCGTCGCTGCTCGTCGACGCCCGCCCCCGGCCGTACAACGTGTTCCACGTGCCGGTGGCGGAGGGCAGCCCGTACGTGCCCGCGCAGGACGACTTCGTGGTGCCGTACGGCATCCGCTCGGTGCTCGGCTTCGGCGGGCTGCTGCCGGACGGCGACCTGTTCGCGGTGATCCTGTTCTCGCGGACGCCGATCTCGCGGGAGACCGCGGAGCAGTTCCGCTCGGTGACGCTCGCCGTCGGGCTGGCGTTCCTGCCGCACCTGTCGCGCGTGTTCGACGACACGCCCGCGACCGCCGCGCCGCCGCCGCTCGCGGAGTGGCGCGCGGACGCGCTCGCGCACCTGCTCACGGTCCGCGAGGAGGTGATCCTGGAGCAGTCGCTCCGCCTCGAGCAGGCGTTCGCCGACCTGGAGGACCGGGCGCGCGAGCTGTCCCGGTCGCGGGCGGTGCTGGGCGAGAGCGAGGCGCGGAAGGCGGCGATCCTCGACGCCGCGCTCGACGCCGTCGTGACGATCGACGCCGGCGGCACGATCGTGGAGTTCAACCCGGCGGCGGAGCAGCTCTTCGGGCGGGCGCGGGCCGAGGCCATCGGCGAGCCGATGCCCGAGCTGCTCATCCCGCCGCGGCTGCGCGCGGCGCACCACGCCGGCTTCGGCCGGCACCTCGCCACCGGCGAGGCGCGCATCCTCAACACCCGCGTCGAGATCGACGCGCTGCACGCCTCCGGCCGGGAGGTGCCCGTCGAGCTGACGGTGACGCGGATCGACGTCGAGGGCCCGCCGATGTTCACCGCGCACGTCCGCGACCTCACCTCGGCGAAGCGGACCGAGGCGGAGCTGCGCGAGCTGGCCGACACGTTGCAGGCCGGCCTGCTGCCGCCGCGCACGCCGGTCGTGCCGTGGCTGGACGTCGCGACGCACTACCGGGCGGGCGGCAGCGGCGTGCGGGTCGGCGGCGACTTCTACGACGTGTTCAAGGTCGGCGCCGACGAGTGGGGCGTCATCATCGGCGACGTCTGCGGCAAGGGCGCGCGGGCGGCGTCGCTGACCGCGCTGGTGCGCTACACCGCGCGCGCGGCCGCGGCGCACTCCGCCGAGCCCGCCGAGGTGGTCCGCGAGATGAACGCCGCGGTGCTCGACGACGAGGCGGACGACCGCTACTGCTCCGCCGTCTACGCCCGGCTGCGGGTCGCGGCCGGCGGCGTGGACGTCACGGCGTGCGGCGGCGGGCACCCGTCGCCGATCCGGGTCGGCGCGGCCGGCGGCGCGGAGGCCGTGCCGACGGGCGGGCAGCTCGTCGGGCTGTTCGAGGACTACGAGACAGGCTGCGTCGAGGTGCGGCTGGAGCCGGGCGACGCGCTGGTGCTCTACACCGACGGCGTCACGGAGGCGCGGTCAGCGGCCGGCGAGCTGTACGGCGAGGAGCGCCTGCGCGCCGTGCTCGCCGGGCACGGCGGGGCGTCCGCGGAGGCGCTCGTGGACGCGGTGGTGCGCGACCTGGCCGAGTGGACCGACCAGCCGGGCGACGACGTCGCGCTCGTCGCGCTGCGCGCCACGGGCTGAGCCGGGCCGCCGGTAGGGTCGGGGCATGCCCCCCAGGTTCAAGGCGTCGTTCTTCGCGCCGCCGTTGCGGGCGCTCGGGCGGGCGCTGGCGCGCACCCCGGTGACGCCCGACATGATCACGGCGACGGCGCTGGTGGGGACGGTCGCGGGCGCGGCGTGCATCGCCACCGGGCACCTGGTGCTGGGCGGGTTCCTCTGCTGGGGGTTCGCGATGCTGGACAGCGTCGACGGCTCGCTGGCGCGGGCGAAGGGGATCACCAGCCCGTGGGGGGCGCTGCTCGACTCGACGTGCGACCGGGTCGCCGACGGCGCGATCTTCGGGGCGCTGGTGCTGTGGTTCGCCGACCGGGAGCCGGCGCTCGCGCGGCTGGCGCTGTTCTGCCTGGTGTCCGGCGTGGTCGTGTCGTACATCCGGGCGCGCGCGGAGGGGCTGGGCCTGACGGCGAACGTCGGGTTCGCCGAGCGCGCCGAACGCCTGATCATCGTGCTGGTCGGCGTGATCCTCGGCTCGTGGGTGCCGTACGTGCTCGCGGTCTGCCTGTGGGCGCTCGCGGTGCTGACCGTCGTGACGGTCGCGCAACGGCTGGTCCACGTCCGCCGGCAGCTGGCGGTGCGGTGACCGACCGGCTGGTGCTGCTCGCCTACGTCGCGGGCTGGACGCTGGTGAAGGCGCTGCCGGAACGCCTGGCGCGCCGGCTCTTCGACGCCGGCGCGGACCTGGCGTACCGGCGACGCGGCAAGGGCGTGCGGCGGCTGGAGAGCAACCTGCGGCGCGTGCTGCCGCCGGACGCCGACCTGGCGGCGGTGACCAAGGCCGGCGTGCGGTCGTACGCGCGGTACTGGCTGGAGGCGTTCCGGCTGCCGGTGCTGCCGAAGGAGCGCATCGTCGCCGACCTGACCTGCCTCGGCGAGGAGCGCCTGCGCGCCGCGACGACCAGCGGGCGCGGCGGCGTCGCGGTGCTGCCGCACATGGGCAACTGGGACGTCGCCGGGGCGTGGGCGTCGGTGACCGGCATGTCGTTCACGACGGTGGCGGAACGGCTGAAGCCGGAGGGGCTGTTCGACCGGTTCGTGGCGTTCCGCGAGTCGCTCGGCATGGAGGTCGTGCCGCTGACCGGCGGCGACGCGAACCCGTTCGACCTGCTGGTCGACCGGCTGCGCGCGGGCGGCCTGGTCTGCCTGATGGGCGACCGCGACCTGACGGCGCGCGGCGTCGAGGTGACGTTCTTCGGCGAGACCGCGAAGATGCCGGCAGGGCCGGCCGCCCTGGCCCTCAAGACGGGGGCGGCGCTGCTGCCGGCGACGCTCTGGTACGAGGGCAGCCGGTGGTTCGTGCGCATCCACGAGGAGGTGCCGCCGAGCGACGTCGCGACGATGACGCAGCAGGTCGCGAACGCGTTCGAGGAGGGCATCCGCGAGCACCCGCAGGACTGGCACATGCTGCAACGCCTCTGGCTCGCCGACCTCGATCCGGCGAAGAGCCGATGAGGGTCGGCCTGGTCTGCCCGTACACCTGGGACGTCCCGGGGGGCGTCCAGGCGCACGTGCGCGACCTGGCCGAGACGCTGCTCGACCTCGGCCACGACGTCGGCGTCTGCACGCCCGCCGACGACGACGCGGACCTGCCGCCGTACGTGACGAGCATCGGCCGCGCGGTGCCGGTGCCGTACAACGGGTCGGTGGCGCGGCTGTCGTTCGGGCCGCTGTCGGCGACCCGGGTGCGGCGGTGGCTGCGGCAGGGCGAGTTCGACGTGCTGCACATCCACGAGCCGTTCGCGCCGAGCGCGTCGGTGCTGGCGCTGTGGTCGGCGCGCGGGCCGGTCGTCGCGACGTTCCACGCGAGCGTCGAACGCAGCCGGGCGCTGCTCGCCGCGAAGTCCGCGCTGACGCCCGCGCTGGAGAAGATCAACGCCCGCATCGCGGTCAGCCCGGCCGCCCGCCGGTACGTCGTGGAGCACCTCGGCGGGACCGTCGTGCTGATCCCCAACGGCGTCTCCGTCGCGCGGTTCTCCGCCGCCGAGCCGCTGCCGGGGTGGCCGGGGGAGGGCGGCGCCGTCGGCTTCCTCGGGCGGATCGACGAGCCGCGCAAGGGGCTGCCGGTGCTGCTGGCGGCGTTCGAGCGGGTGGTCGCGGAACGCCTGGGCGCGCGGCTGCTGGTCGCCGGCCCCGGCGACGTCGAGGACGTGCGTGACGCGCTGCCGGCCGCGCTGCGGGACCGGGTGACGTTCCTCGGGCTGGTGTCCGAGGAGGACAAGCGGCGGTTCTTCCACTCGGTCGACGTCTACTGCGCGCCGAACACCGGCGGCGAGTCGTTCGGCATCGTGCTGATCGAGGCGATGGCGGCGGGGACGCCGATCGTCGCGTCGGACCTGGACGCGTTCCGCCGGGTGCTGGACGAGGGGGACGCGGGGGAGCTGTTCCCGAACGAGGACGCGGAGGCGCTGGCGGCCACGCTGGCGGGGCTGCTCGGCGACCCGGTGCGACGGCGGGCGGTGGCCCGGCGCGGGTCGGCGCTGGTGCGCCGGTACGACTGGCCGGCGATCGCGGAGGCGATCGTGGGGGTGTACGAGACGGTGGCGGGGGAGCCCGTACGGGAGGAGCCGGAGTGAACGTCACGCGCGCGCAGGTGCTCGCCTACCGGTACGCGCGGCACGGCCTCGGGGAGGGCGCGCCGGACGACGCGCTGCTGACGCTCGGCGTGCAGGACTCGCCGGCCGGGTCGGCGGCGCAGGCGCTCGCGGTGCGCGGCCTGGACGAGAAGGGGCTCGTCACCGTGTGGTCGTTCCGCGGCGCGCCGCACCGGCACCGGTCCGGCGACCTGCGGCGGCTGTCGGCGGCGGCGTGGCCGCTGTCCGCCGCGGACGCGGCGTCGCGGCTGGCCGGCTTCGGGTCGACGCTGCGCAAGGCGGAGCGGTCGGGGCTGGTCGCGATGCGGGAGGCCGCCGCGGCGATCGCCGACGTCGTGACCGGGCCCGGCACCTCGAAGTCCGACCTGTCCAGCGGCGTGACGAAGCGGGTGGACGAGCTGTACTCGTTCTGGTGCCGGGGCTGCGGCGCGACGCACGTGCACGACCAGCTCCTCCGGCTCACGGCGCTGCACGCCGGGGTGCGGCTGGACGCGTCGGCGCCGGTGACGTTCGCGCCGATCGCGAGGTGGCCGGGCGTGCCCGCCGAGGCGAAGGGGGCCGAGGCGCTGGTGCTCGCGTACCTGACGCTGCACGGCCCGGCGACGCCGGGCGACGCGGGCGGCTTCCTCGGCACGACGGCCGCGAACGTCAAGCCGGCCTGGCCGGCGGACGGCCTCGCCGAGGTGCGCGTGGACGGGCGGAAGGCGTGGCTGCCGGAGGACTCGCTGGACGCGCTGCGGTCCGCGCCGAAGCCGGAGGGCGTGCGGCTGCTGCCGCCGTCCGACCCGTACCTCCAGATGCGCGACCGCGAGCTGCTCGTGCCGGACCCGGCGCACCGGAAGGCGCTGTGGCCGGTGCTCGCCTGGCCCGGCGCGGTCGTCTCCGGCGGCGAGGTCACCGGCTACTGGCGGGCCAAGCAGGGCGCGAAGGGGCGGCTCGCGGTGACCGTGACCGCGTGGGGGAAGGCGCCGCGGAAGGGCGTCGAGAGCGAGGCCGCGCGCGTCGCGTCGTTGCGCGGTGCCGAGGCCGTGGACGTGACGTTCGCGGAGTAGCCTCGCCGCCGTGGGCGTGGTCGTCGCGGTGGTCCTGCTCGTCGTCGCCGTCGGCTCCTACGTCACCTGGACCGCCGGCCGGCTGGACCGGCTCACCGCCCGCGTCGAGTCCGCGTGGAACGCCCTCGACGCCCAGCTCGTCCGCCGCGCCGCCGCCGCGAGCGACCTGGCCGCGCACCTGCGGCGCCGCCGGCTGGTGGACGAGGAGGTCGCGCTCGCGTTGCAGCACGCGGCGGCCGCCACGCGCGGCGCGTCCGAGGAGCGCGAGGCCAGGGAGAACGAGCTCTCCCGCGCGGTCCGCGACGTCCTGGAGGCGGTCGACGGGCGCGGCGGGAAGACCGAGGCGCTGGCCGACGAGCTGCGCACCGCGGGGACGCGGGTGCGGCTGGCCCGGCAGTTCTACAACGACGCGGTGCGCGACAACCTGACCCGCCGCCGCCGGTGGCTGCCCCGGCTGCTCACCGTCCGGCACCGCGACGAGCCGCGGCGGACGTTCTTCGAGATCGACGACTCGCCCGCCGCGGACGCGCTCGCCGGCACCTGACCGGGTGGTCCAGCCGGGCCTGCCCTCGGCCGATAACCCGGGCATGAGGATCGTGCTGGGGGTGGGGCTCGCGGTCGCGCTGACCGGCGGGGCGGCGTACGCGGTGGTGCCGGGCCTGGTCGGCCGCGCCGACCGCGCGGCGGTGGCGCGGGCGGCGGCGTTCGCGACGGCGCTGCCGGACCCGCCCGGCGCGGCCAAGGCGAACCCGCACGACTGCCACGGCGACGGCACGCTGCGCTGCGTCGTCGTGCGCGGGCGCGTGGACGCGGTGACCGCGACGGTCGCGGGGCTGGTGCGCTCGCGCGGGCGGGCACCGTCGACCGACTGCGGCGGGACGCCCGCGAGCTGCACCGTGCGGGTGCCGAGCGGGCGCGGGCACGCGACGTTCGTGTTCGTCCGGCCGATGCGCGGAGGGCGCTCGCTGGTGACCGTCGCCGCGTCCTGACGCCCCCTATGCTCGACCCGTGACGATGCAGCTCTGCGGCGGGACGTTGCCCATCGAGGACCCGGAGGAGCTGCTGCTGGCGTACGTCGAGCCGGACGGCGCCTACGCCTACCCGGCCTACGACACGCTGGAGACCAACGGCTCCGCGGACCTGGTCGACGGCGACCTGCTGGCGCCGAGCCTGCTCGGCGCGCACGTCGACTACGCGCGGTTCGTGCTGCTGAAGCGGATGCTGCCGACGCTGCGTTCGGGGATGGGGTCGCTGCCGGCGACGCCGCTGGAGGACACCGACGACGCGGGGATCGCGGCCGTCGCGCGCTGCTTCGCGGTGCTGGACGAGCCGGTCTACGTCCGGGCCGGGGCGCGCGGCACGATCGTGTCGAAGGTGCTGCACCGCAAGCGCCCCGACCTGATCCCGCTCTACGACTCCCGCATCTGGACCGCGTACACGGTCTCCGGCGCGATCGGCCGCGGCAGCCACCGGCCGTGGGTCGAGGTGATGCAGGCGCTCTGCCACTCGATGCGCGCCGACATCCGGCACAACCGCGCGGAGTTCGAGGCGTTGCGCGCGACCGCCGCCGGGCAGGGCGCGCGGCTGACGCTGCTGCGCATCCTCGACATCCTCGTCTGGATGTCGAGCGAGCCGCCGGTGTGAGGGTGTTCACCGCCGCCCGCGTCTGGCCGGGCGGCGACGCGCCGGTGCTGGCGGACACGGCGGTCGTCGTGGACGACGCCGGCGTGGTGGTGGGCATCGGCCCGATCGACCGGCTCCGGGTGCACAGCGCGCGGGTGCCGACGAAGTGGCCGTGGATCGGCCCGGGGATCGTGGACGCGCACGTGCACCTGGCGTTCGGGACGCCGGTCGCGATGCGCTCCGGCGGCGTCGTCGCCGTCCGCGACCTCGGCGCGCCGCGGGACCGCGCGGCGTTGTGGCGGGCACCGCACGGCGACCCGGTGGTCGCGGTCGCGGGGCCGCTGCTGACCGGGCCGGGCGGCTACCCGTCGCGGTCGTGGGGGAAGGACGGGTTCGCGGCGTTCGTCGCGTCGCCGGAGGAGGCGCGCGCGGTCGTGCGCGACCTGGCGGACGAGGTGGACGTCGTCAAGGTCGCGCTGGAGCCGTCCGGCGGCGCGGTGCCGTCGCTGGACGAGGTGCGCGCCGCCGTCGACACCGCGCACTCGTGCGGGCTCGCCGTCACCGCGCACGCGCTGACCGAGGAGATGGTGCTGCGCGCGCTCGACGCCGAGGTGGACGAGCTCTGCCACACCCCGTCCGAACGCCTCTCGCCCGCCACGGTCGAACGGATCGCGGCGGCGGGCGTGCCGGTCGTGTCGACCATCGAGACGCTCGGCCGCCGCGCCGCCCGCAACGCCGCCGCGCTCGTCGCCGCCGGGGTGACGTTGCGGTACGGCACCGACCTCGGCAACAGCGGCACCCGCCCCGGCGCCGACGACCGCGAGCTGCGCCGCCTCGCCGACGCGGGCCTGGGGAACCTCGGCGCGCTGCGCGCGGCCACCGACGGCGCGGCGGCGGCGTTCGGGTTCCCCAAGGAGGTCACCGGGCGGATCGAGGTCGGGCACCGCGCGCTCGCGGTGATCCTGCCGGGCGACCCGACCGTGGACCTGCGGGTGTTCCGGACGCCGTTGGGGACGTTCTGACACAGCCGCTCTGCGGCGGTCGCAGGTGCGGCCGTACCCGCGTCGAATCGCGAGGGATGCTCCGTCGCCTGCTCACCGCCGCCGCGCTCGTCGCGGCCGGGACCGCTGTGCCCCAGGCGCACGCGGCCGGTGGCGACCCGCTCTACCAGGAGCAGTACGCCCTCACGCAGCTCCACGCCCCCCAGGCCTGGACCAGGGCGCAGGGCAGGGGCGTCGTCGTCGCCGTCGTCGACTCCGGCGTCGACCTCGGCCACCCGGACCTGCGGGGCCGCCTCGTCAAGGGCGCGACGTTCCTCCGCTGCGGCGAGACCTCGTGCGGCAACGGCGACTGGAGGTCCGGCCCCGCCGACCGGCGCAAGGACGCGTACGGCCACGGCACGCACGTCGCCGGCGCGATCGTCGCGGGCCGGAACAACGGCGTGGGCATCGTCGGCATCGCGCCGCTCGCGAAGGTGATGCCGATCAAGATCACGGACCGCCAGGGCAACTCGAGCGAGCACGACGTCGCGCTCGCGTTCCGCTGGGCGGTCCGCCACGGCGCCACGGTGATCAACGCCTCGCTCGGCTACCCGTCGTCGTACACCGAGGTCGTCGCGGCGGCGCAGTACGCCGTCGACCACGGCGTCGTCGTCGTCGCGAGCGCCGGCAACCGGTCGGAGCCGACGTGCCTGGAGCCCGCGGCCGTGCCCGGCGTCATCTGCGTCACGGCGACCGACCGCAACGAGGCGCCGGCGGCGTACTCCTCCGGCGCGGTGAAGGACGGCATGCGCAGCGTCGCCGCGCCCGGCGGCGCCGGGCAGCCGGGCTCCGTGTACACGGTCGCGCTGCCGCAGCTACCGGTGCCGGCCTGCGAGGAGCGCATCCTCTCGACCTGGCCGCGCGGCGACGCGGGCCTGGGCCGCTGCCCCGGCGAGGGCGGCTACCGCTTCCTCTCCGGCACGTCGCTCTCCTCGCCCTACGTCGCGGGCGTCGCGGCGTTGCTGCTCTCGCAGGGACGCAGCGCGCAGAACACGGTCGACGTCATCCTGAAGACCGCGCGCACCCCGGGCGTCGGGCCCGGCGTGTGGACCCCGCAGTACGGCTACGGGATCGCCGACGCCGGCGCCGCGGTGCGCGCGCCCCGCTAGCGACCGGTCACGCGGACCGCAGGATCGGGTCCTTGAGGTCCGCGTACGTGAGGTCGCCGACCAGCGACATCATCTCCTCCACCACGGCCTGCTCGGCCGAGCCGGAGTCCGGGACCTTCTGCTCGCCCGCGCGCGCCTCGGCCTCGCTGGTGAAGTAGGTGAACGTCGTGAAGGTGTCGCCGTCCCAGCCGCGCACTGCCCCGATGACGTCGGGGCGCATCGCGAACATCGCCGGCATGAGCTTCGCCTCGAGCGCCTTCGCGCGCTCCTTGTCCGTCACGGTGCCGCGCATCACCTGCACGAAGCCGGCCGAGTCGGAGCCGTACGCCTCGCGCCGCGTCCTACGTCGAGGCGAGACGGGCGACGAGCTTGTCGGCGAGGCGGCGGACGCCGTCGGCGTCGACCGGGTTGCGGGCGCCCACGGCGAGCAGCCAGGTGGTGTCGCCGACCCGCCAGCGCAACGTCACGAGCGAGCCGTCGGCGGTGTCGGCCTGGAACTTGCCGCGCACGCCGCCGGCCTGGTCGCCGAGCCCGGTGACCGCGAACGCCGCCCCGGTCTTGCCGGCGGCGGCGAGGTCGCCGGTGAGGTCCGCGGTGGCGCCGGCGACGGTGGCGAACTTCGTGACGACGTTGGTGACGACGGCGGCGGTCTTCGGGTCGGCGTACTGGACGACGTAGGCCGACTGGAAGCCGTGCTGCTGCAACGTCGTCCGCGCCCCGGCCGGGTCGGCCGAGAACGCCGCGATGCTGTTGAGGTCGCGGGTGCCGGTCTGCGCGGCGATCGGCACGAGCGTGCTCGTCACCTCGCCGGGCTGGAGGACGCGGTCGCGCAGCTCGCCGGCGGGCAGCGTCGGCAGCGGCGCGCTCGCGGTCGCGCTCGCGCGCGGCTTCGCCTCGTCGGAGGTGCAGCCGGCGAGGGCGAGGAGGCAGAGGACGGCGGCGGCCAGCCGCGGGGCCCGGGACACGGCGCACATCGTGCCAGGTCGGGGACCCCGGCTACGCTGGCGGCGCCCCGCCGACGCGACGAAAGGGAGCGATGCCGCAGGACGCCGCCGCGGTCGTGCGCGGGCTGCGCCGGTCGTTCGGCCGCGTCACGGCCCTCGACGGCGTCGACGTGGAGGTGCGGCCGGGCGAAGTCTTCGGCCTGCTCGGCCCGAACGGCGCCGGCAAGAGCACGTTCGTCCGCTGCCTGGTGGGGCTGCTCGCGCCCGACGCGGGGACGGTGACGCTGCTCGGCCACGACCTGGCCCGCGAACGCGGCGTCGCGCCGCGCGCGGCGGCGTACCTGGCGCAGGAGGAGGCGGCGCTCGCCGACCTCACGGTCGCGCTCGCGGTGGAGCTGACCGGGCGGCTGCGCGGGCTGCCGCGGCGGGCCGCGCGCGGGGAGCGGGACGCGTTGCTGGACGAGCTCGGCCTGGCGCCGCTGGCCGCGCGGCCGCTGGCGCGGCTCTCCGGCGGGCAGCGCCGGCTCGCGGCGGTGGCGACCGCGCTCGCGGCCGGGCGGCCGTTGCTGGTGCTCGACGAGCCGACGACCGGCCTGGACACCAACGCCCGCCGCGCGGTGTGGGCGGCCCTGGACCGGCGCCGCGCGGGCGGCACGACGGTCGTGCTGGTGACGCACAACGTCCTGGAGGCCGAGACGGTGCTGGACCGGGTGGCGGTGTTCGACCGCGGCCGGGTCATCGCGTGCGACACGCCGGGGCGGCTGAAGGCGGCGGTGTCCGACGAGGTCCGGCTCGACCTGGTGTGGCGCGCCGACCCGCCGCTGGACGACGAGACGGTGGCCGCGCTGGCGGCACGCGCCGACGTCAGCGGCCGCCGCTGGCGCACCCGCCTCCCCGCCGCGGAGGCGCGGGCGGCGCTGGCGCGGCTGACGACGGGGCCGGCGTTCGCGGCGCTGGACGACTTCACGCTGGCCACGCCGACGCTGGAGGACGTGTACCTCGCGCTCGGCGGCCGCGACGACGACCTGGAACGCGCGTGACGCTCGCCCCGCGCATCCGCCTCGGCCCGGCGCTCGCCGCCGTCTACGAGGGCCAGCTCGCACGGGCGCGCGTCGCCCGGGTGCCGCTGCTGTTCGTGGCGTGCCTCCAGTCGATCGGGCTGCTCGTGCTGCTGCGCGGCGTCGTCGACGACGCGCGGGTGTCGGAGAAGCAGCAGATCGTCGCGGGCGCGACGGTGCTGGTGGTGGCGTTCGTGGCGCTGAACCTCCTGGCGCAGCGCTTCGGCCACCTGCGCGCGCACGGCGGCCTCGACCACTACGCCGCGCTCGGCACGCCGCCGGCGGCGGTGGTGCTGGGCTGCGCGGCGTCGTACGCGACGTTCGCCGTCCCCGGCACGGTCGTCACGGCGGTGACGGGCGCGCTGCTCTACGACCTGCCGCTCGGCCGGCTCTGGGTGCTCGCGCCGGTCGCGGTGCTCGGCGGCGCGGCGCTCGCCGGCGTCGGCGCGGCGATCGGGCTGCTCGCGCCGAAGCCGGAGCTGGCCACGGTGCTCGGCCAGCTCGGCATGACGGCGGTGCTGTTCCTCGGCCTGGTGCGGCCCGCGCGGATGCCGGTCGCGGTGCGGCCGGTGCTGGCCGTGGTGCCCAGCACGTACGCGGTCAACGCGCTGCGGGAGTCGTTCGCGCCGGTGCCGCGGTGGGGGTTCGTCGGCGCCAACCTGGCCGGCTGCGCGGTCGTCGCGGTGGTCGCGCTGGCGGTGGCGGGGGCGGCGTTCCGGCGCGCGGTGCGCCGGTGAGCGAGGATGCGCCGGTGACCGCGCAGTGGGGCGACCCCGACCCGGACCGCACCTGGCGGCCCGGCGTCGAGCCGCCGCCCCCGCCGCCTCCGGCGCCCGGGCCGCCCGGGCCCGGGAGCGCCGCGCCGCCGCCGTACGACTACTACGGCGCGGTGTCCGCGCAGTGGTGGACCGAGCCGGGGCCGCCGCCGACGTGGGGGGAGCGGCTGCGGGCGTGGCGCGCGCCGGTGACGACGGGGGCGATGACGGCGGCGGTGGTGGTGCTGCTCGGCGCGCCGGTGGCGTTCCTGTGGCGGTGGCTGGCGCCGACGGCGGTGATCCTGCACACGGCGTCCGGGCCGCAGCCGGCGGCGCCGGAGAGCAACCAGGTGTTCGCCACCGACGGGTGGTTCGCGCTCGTCACGCTCGGCGTCGGTGTGGTCGTCGGCGTGGGGGCGTTCCTGGCGCTGCGGCGGCGCGGGCCGGCGGTGCCGGTCGGGCTCGCCGCCGGCGGCCTGCTCGCCGCGCTCGTCACGGCCGCCGTCGGGCGGCGCCTCGTCGTGGACCGGCTCCTCTACGACTACTGCCGCCGCCCGGACCTGCACTGCTTCGTCTACGACGGCACGCTGCGCCTGCACGCGCTGGCCGCCGTGGTGGTGTGGCCGGTCGCGGCGCTGATGACGTTCGCGCTCCTGACGACGTTCGACCGCAAGGACGTCTAGCCAGGGGCGCCGTGGCGGCCGGCGCCGGCCGCGAACCGCGCCGCCCCCGCCGCCGTCTCGCCGCTCGCGATGGTCGCCAGGCCGTGCCGGTGCTCGTTGCGCAACGCCTCGGTGAGCGGCACGTCCGCCGACTCGCGCAACGACGCCCGGTCCGACCGCAGGCAGCGCTGCGGCAACGCCGCCAGCTCGCGCGCCAACGCCACCGCCTCGGCGAGCGCCGTCCCCGGCGGAACCAGCCGGGTCACCAGCCCGAACGCCAGCGCCTCGTCGCCGCTCACGCCCCGCCCGGTGAGCACCAGGTCCAGCGCGCGCGCCTCGCCGACGAGGCGCGGCAGCCGTACGGTCCCGCCGTCGATGAGCGGCACGCCCCACCGGCGGCAGTAGACCCCGAAGACGGCGTCGTGAGCGGCGACGCGCAGGTCGCACCAGAGGGCGAGCTCGAGCCCGCCGGCGACGGCGTGCCCCTCGACGGCGGCGACGACCGGCTTGGACAGCGCCAGCCGGGTCGGCCCCATCGGCCCCGGCCCGTCCTCGGCCAGCACCATCGGGACGCCCTCGGCCAGCGCCCGGAGGTCGGCGCCCGCGCAGAACGTCCCGCCGGCGCCGGTGAGCACCGCGACGGAGGCGGTGTCGTCGGCCTCGAACGCCTCGAACGCCGCCAGCAGCGCCGCCGCGGTGGGGGCGTCCACGGCGTTGCGGCGTTGCGGCCGGTCGATGGTGACGACGGTGACGGGCCCGTCCCGCTCGACCTGAACCGTGTCCACCCCGGGCTCCCTCCGGTCGTCCTACGCTGCGCCCATGATCGCCCGGTTCGCGCTCGCGCTCGCGCTGCTCGTCCCGCCCGCCGCGCAGGCGCCCGGCGCGACGGACGGCCTGGTCATGTACACGCGCGGCGACACGATCTACGTCGCCGTCCGCGACGGCGGCGGCGAGCGCCCGTACGCGACCGGCTCCGCGCCGGCGCTGGCGACCGGCGTGCCGCTGGTGGCGTACGCGGTCCGCGTCGGCGGCGCCTGGCAGGAGGTCGTGGCGCGGCTGGACCAGGGCGGCGCGCCGCGGCAGGTGACGGCGTTCACCGACCGGTCGGAGGAGTTCGGCCCGGACCGGTACGGCGCGGTCGGCGCGGCGTGGTCGCCCGGCGGGACGTGGCTGGCGCTGCGGCTCATGGAGGGGTCAACGACGACGCTCGCGGTGGTGCGGCCGGACGGCGGCGGCTTCCACCGGTTCGAGTACGGCCATCTGTTCGGCAGCCGGATCGCCTGGCGGGACGAGACGTCGCTCGCGGTCGGCACCGAGCTCGGGACGCGGCTGGTGCGGGTGGACGGCACCGAGGGGCCGCTGCCGGGCGCGCGGCCGGGGGACACGCCCGCCGCCTGGCTCGACGCGGACCGGCTGGTCGTCAACGGCGAGGACGGCGTCGCGGTGGTCGCGAACGGCGCGCGCCGCCCCCTCGCCGCCCAGGGCGAGGCGTGGGAGGTGCTGGCGTCCGGCGGCGTGCTGGTGACCACGGAGACCGAGGTCCTCGACGCCGACCCGGCGACCGGCGCGACGAAGCGGCTCGGCACGCTGCCCGGCGGCGGGCAGGTGCTCGGCGCGACCGGGCTCGGCGGGCCGCCGCTGGTCGAGTACGCCGCCGGCGCCGAGCCGTCGATCTACCGGGTCGCGCCCGCGGCCACGCCGGTGGCGCAGGGCTCCGGCCTCGCCGTGACGACGGCGCTCGCCGCGCCGGCCGTCGTGCCGCCGGGCGGCGCGTCCGCCGCGCCGTCCCAGCCGGCCGCGCCCCCCGGCGGGACACCCGGCGCCGCCGGGAACGCCGGCGACCGCGACGGCCGCGTCGACCCCGCCGCCGCGCACGCGGCCGGGCGCGGCACCGTCCCCGCCGCGCTGCCGCGCCGCGTCGGCACCGGCCCGGGTTCGCTGCTGCTCAGCGCGCTGGCGACGTTGCTGCTGATGCTGCTGATCACCTTCCCGAGCGAGCTGTTCGACCGGACGCTGGAGGAGCACTACGACGAGGTGCGCGGGTGGTTCCACCTGCGCCCGGCCCGCGACCCGGCCACGACGACGAGGCCCCGGCGCCTCGCGAGCTTCGCGGCGTTCGCGGTCGCGGCCGCGGTGCTGGGGACGCTGCTCGACCCGGCGGCGGCGTTCGACGGCGCGACCGCGCGGCTGTTCGCCGGCCTGCTGGTGGGCGTCACGACGGTGACGCTGCTGTTCAACGCCGCGCAGCTCGCGTACCACCGCCGGCGCGGCGTGCGCGGGGTGCTGCGGGTGCTGCCCGGCGCGCTGGTCGTGGCCGGCGCGTGCGTCCTCGTCACGCGGCTCACCGGCTTCCAGCCGGGCTACCTCTACGGCCTCGTCGCGGGCTTCGCGTTCGCGGGCACCGTGTCCGAGCGGGACGAGGGCGTGTCGACGTTCGCGTCGTCGCTGTGGGTGCTGCTCGTCGCGGTCGTCGCCTGGCTGGCCTGGCTGCCGGTCGACCACGCCGTTGGCACCGCGACCCCGTCGCTGCCGCTCGGCCTCGCCGACAGCACGCTGTCGGCGATCGCGCTCGGCGGGCTGGAGGGGCTGGTCGTCGGCCTGGTGCCGGTGCGCGGGCTGCCGGGGCACGCGGTGTTCCGGTGGAGCCGCCGCGCCTGGGTGGCGGCGTACACGCTGGTGCTGTTCGTGTTCGTCCACGTGCTGCTGCGCTCGCCGGCCGAGGAGTCGCGGCCGGACCTGCTGCTGTGGGCGGTGCTGTTCGTGGGCTACGGCTTCGTGTCGGTGGCGTTCTGGGCGTGGTTCCGGCGGCGGCCGGTCAGTTCAGGCTGAACGGCCCCTCGGTCCGCGCCTCGCGCGGCGCCGCCGCGATCAGCGCGGTCTCCCGGCGCAGCATCGTCAGCTCCGTGCGCAGCCGGGTCGCGGCGTCGGGCAGCGCGAGCAGCGACTGCTTCTCCGGCAGGTCGAGGCGCACCGACGCGGCGACGATGTACGACGCCAGCACCGGGTCGTCCGCGGGCAGCGCCGGCGCGGACCCGCCCGCCGCCTCGGCGTAGGCCGCGAACGCCGCCGCCACCGGCGCGAGCGGCACCGGCGGGCCCGCCTCCTCCGGCAGGTACGTCACGCTCGCGCGCAGGTACGGCAGCGCGTCGTCGACCTCGCCGAGCCGGAACCGCGGCCCGCCCAGCGTCACGACGTCGTACCGGCCGTCCTCGTGCCTGGTCACCCGGCGCAGCTCCGCGACGCAGCCGACCTCGTGCAGCACCGGCGTCTCCTCGTCGCCCACCTCGAGGCCGTAGCGGATCGCGACGACGCCGAAGCGGCGCGGCGGCGGGCCGTCGACCAGCTCGCCGACGAGCAGCCGGTACCGGTGCTCGAACACGTGCAGCGGCAGCGGGATGCCCGGGAACAGCACGGTGTTCAGCGGGAACAGCGGCAGGACCTCGCTCACAGCGTCAGTGTGCGGGTGACGCGGACCGCGTCGAGCAGCCGCCGGTCGTGGCTGACGAGCAGCAACGTCCCCTCGTACGCGTCCAGCGCCGTCTCGAGCTGCTCGATGGCCGGCAGGTCGAGGTGGTTGGTCGGCTCGTCCAGCACCAGGCAGTTGACCTGGTTGGCCATGAGCAACGCGAGCTCGGCGCGGGTGCGCTCGCCGGGGGAGAGGCGGGCGGCGATCGCGTGCACGGCCTCGGCGCCGAGCCGGAACTTCGCCAGCAGCTTGCGCGCCTCCGTCGGCGGCAGCGTCGTGTGGTCGCGGAACACGTCGAGCAGCGGGCGCTCCGCCCGGAACACCCGCCGCGCCTGGTCCAGCTCGCCGACCACCACGCCGGGCCCGAGCCACTGCGACCCCTCGGCCAGCGGCAGCCGCCCCAGCAGGGCCTGGAGCAGCGTCGTCTTGCCGGAGCCGTTCGGGCCGACGATCGCCAGCCGGTCCGCCCACGCGACCTCGAGGTCGACCGGCCCGAGCCGGAACGTCCCCCGCTCGACCACGGCGCCGGACAGCCGCGCGACCACGTCGCCGGAGCGCGGCGCCGCGCCGATGGAGAGCTGCAGCCGCCACGCCTCGCGCGGCTCCTCGACCTCGTCCAGGCGTTCCAGCGCCTTCTCCGTCTGGCGCACCTTCGCCGCCTGCTTCTCGGTGCGGTTGATGCGGAAGTCGCGCTGCGCCTTGTCGTTGTCGGTGGCCTTCTTGCGCGCCTGCCACGACGCGTTCGCCGCCCACTGCCGCTGCCGGCGGGCGCGCGCCTCCAGCGTCTCCTTCGTCGTCGCGTAGAGGTCGTACGCCTCCTCCGCGTGCCGGCGGGCCGTCGCCCGCGCCTCGACGTAGGCGGCCCAGCCGCCGCGGTACTCGGTCGCCGTCCGCGCGAACTCGTCGATCTCCAGCACGGAGGTGACGGTGCGTTCGAGGAACGCCCGGTCGTGCGAGACGACGACGAGGCCGCCGGGCAGCGACGTGAGGAACTCCTCCAGCCGGTCCAGGCCGGCGAAGTCCAGGTCGTTCGTCGGCTCGTCCAGCAGGAACACGTCGTAGCGCGACAGCAGGATGCCGGCCAGCGACGCGCGCGCGAGCTGCCCGCCGGAGAGCGCCTCGGTGCCGAGGTCGAGCAGGTGGGGCGGCAGGCCGAGGTCGTGGCAGACGGCCGCCGCGCGGGCCTCGAAGTCGGGGCCGCCGAGGCCGAGGTAGCGGTCCAGCGCGTCGGCGTACGCGGTGTCGCTGCCGCCGTGCGCGAGCGCCTCGGCGGTGCGGTCCAGCTCGGCCTGCGCGGCGGCGACGCCGGTGCGCCGCGCGAGCAGCCCGGCCAGCGACTCGCCGGGCCGGCGGTCCGTCTCCTGCGGCAGGTAGCCGACGGTCGCGGTGGGCGGCGTGCGCGTGACGGTGCCGGCGTCCGGCGCCAGGTCGCCGGCCAGGACGCGGAGCAGCGTGGACTTGCCGACGCCGTTCGGGCCGATGACGCCGATGCGGGAGCCGGGCGTGACGAGGAGGTCGACGCCGGCGAGGACGGTGGTCGCGCCGAACGCGACGCCCACGCCGCGCGCGAGCAGGCTGGCGGACACGACGCCGCATCGTAGGCTCGGACGGTGCTGCGGAGGATCGATTTACGCGCGCCCGGGTCCACGGGCGCGCTGCCGCGTGCCGCGATCGACGTCGAGGCGGCGGTCGAGGCGGTCGGTCCGGTCGTCGCCGACGTGCGCGCCCGCGGCGATGCGGCGGTGCGCGACGCGAGCCGGCGCTTCGACGGCGTCGTGCCTGAGTCGTTGCGGGTGCCGGCGGAGGCGCTGCGCGCGGCGCTGGACGCGCTCGACCCGGCGGTGCGCGCGGCGCTGGAGGAGTGCGCGCGGCGGGCCCGGCTGGTGCACGAGGCGCAGCGGCGCGCGGACGTCGTGGTCGACGTCGGCCCCGGCGCGCGCGTCACCGAGCGGTACCTGCCGGTCCGCCGGGTCGGCCTCTACGTCCCCGGCGGCCGGGTCGCGTACCCGTCGTCCGTCGTGATGAACGCCGTGCCCGCCCAGGTCGCGGGCGTCGGCTCGCTGGCCGTGGCCTCGCCGCCGCAGCGCGGGACCGGGCTGCCGCACCCGTCGATCCTCGCCGCGTGCGCGCTGCTCGGCGTCGAGGAGGTCTACGCCGCGGGCGGCGCGCAGGCCGTCGCGATGCTCGCGTACGGCACGGAGTCCTGCCCGGCCGTCGACCTGGTCACCGGCCCCGGCAACGTCTACGTCGCCGCCGCCAAGCGCCTGGTCCGCGGCGCCGTCGGCATCGACGCCGAGGCCGGGCCGACCGAGATCGCGGTGCTCGCCGACGACACGGCCGACCCGGCGCACGTCGCCGCCGACCTGCGGGCGCAGGCCGAGCACGACCCGCTCGCCGCCTGCCTGCTCGTCACGACCTCCGAACGCCTCGCCGACGCCGTCGACGCGCTCCTCCCGGACGGGCTGGTGGCGGCGGCCGCGACGGTGCTCGTGCGCGACCTGGACCAGGGCGTCGCGGTCGTGGACGAGTGGGCCGCCGAGCACCTCGAGGTCCTCACGGCCGGCGCGGCCGGCGTCGCGCGCCGGGTCACCAACGCCGGCGCCGTCTTCGTCGGCCCGTACGCCCCGGTGTCGCTCGGCGACTACCTGGCCGGGTCAAACCACGTGCTGCCCACCGCCGGCACCGCGCGGCACACCGCCGGGCTGTCGGTGGACTCGTTCGTGCGCGGCGTGCACGTCGTGGAGTACGACCGCGACGCGCTGGCGGAGGTCGCCGCGCACGTCGACGCGCTCGGCGGCGCCGAGGACCTGCCCTGCCACGTCGCCGCGGTCCGGGCGCGGCTGTGACGCTCCCGGTGCGGCCCGAGCTGCGCGGCCTGGCGCCGTACGGCGCCCCGCAGCTCGACGTCCCGGTGCGCCTCAACACCAACGAGAACCCGTTCCCGCCGCCGCCCGAGGTCGTCGCGGCGATCCGCGACGCGGTGGCCGAGGTGGCCGCGACGCTGAACCGGTACCCGGACCGCGAGGCGGCCGCGTTGCGGGCCGACCTGGCGGCGTACGCCGGGCACGTCCCGGAGGGCACCTGGGCCGCGAACGGCTCCAACGAGGTCATCCAGCAGCTCCTCCAGGCGTTCGGCGGCCCGGGGCGCACGGCGCTGGGCTTCGCGCCGTCGTACTCGATGCACCGGCTGATCTCCCTCGGCACCGGCACCGGCTGGGTCGACGCGCACCGGGCGGCGGACTTCACGCTCAGCCCCGAGGCGGCGGTCGAGGCGGTCGAGCGGCACCGGCCCGACTTCGTGTTCCTCTGCTCGCCGAACAACCCCACCGCCACCGCGCTGCCGCCCGCCGTGGTCACCGCCGTCTACGACGCCACCGACGGCCTGGTGGTGGTGGACGAGGCGTACGCGGAGTTCTCGAACCACCCGTCCGCCGTCCACCTGCTGCCCGGCCGCGAGCGCCTCGTCGTGACGCGCACGATGTCGAAGGCGTTCGCGCTGGCCGGCGCGCGGGTCGGCTACCTGCTGGCCGATCCCGCGGTCGTGGACGCGCTGCGGCTGGTGCGGCTGCCGTACCACCTGTCCGCGGTGACCCAGGCGGTCGCCCGGGCCGCGCTGGCGCACGCGCCCGCGCTGCTCGCGCAGGTGGATACGGTCCGCAACGAGCGCGACCGGCTCGTCGCGACGCTGCCGCGTACCGTCCCCAGCGACGCGAACTTCGTGCTGTTCGGCTGCGCCGACGCGCCGGCCACCTGGCGGGCGCTGCTGGAACGCGGCGTGCTCGTCCGCGACGTCGGCCTCCCCGGCTGGCTGCGCGTGACGGTCGGGACGCCGGAGGAGAACGACGCGTTCCTCGCCGCGCTACGAGAGGTCCAGGCATGACCCGCACCGCCACCGTCTCCCGCGTCACCGGCGAGACCAGCGTCGCCGTGACGCTCGACCTCGACGGCACCGGCGCGACCGACGTCGCGACGGGCGTGCCGTTCTACGACCACATGCTCGCCCAGCTCGGCAAGCACGCGGCGTTCGACCTCACCGTCAAGACCGAGGGCGACACGCACGTCGACGCGCACCACACCGTCGAGGACACCGCGATCGCGCTCGGCCAGGCGCTGCGCGAGGCGCTCGGCGACAAGGCCGGTATCCGCCGCTTCGGCGACGCGCTGGTGCCGCTGGACGAGACGCTCGTGCAGGTCGCGGTCGACCTGTCCGGGCGGCCGTACGTCGTGCACGAGGAGCCGGACCTGGTCGAGCTGATCGGCTCGTACGACACCACGCTGACGCGGCACGTCTTCGAGTCGTTCGCGAACGCCGCGCAGGTCTGCCTGCACGTCCGCGTGCTCGCCGGACGCAACGCGCACCACGTCGTGGAGGCGCAGTTCAAGGCGGTGGCGCGGGCGCTGCGCGACGCCGTCGCGCTCGACGGCCGCTCCACCGTGCCCAGCACCAAGGGCGTCCTGTGACGCGCCGCCCCACCGTCGTCGTCTACGACTACGGCTCCGGCAACCTCCGCTCCGCCGAACGCGCCCTCGACCGCGCCGGCGCCGACGTCACCGTGACCGGCGACCAGGTCGCGGCGGTGCGCGCCGACGGGCTGGTGGTGCCGGGCGTGGGGGCGTTCGGGGCGTGCGTGGAGGGCATCGAGCTGGTCGGCGGCCGCGCGGTCATCGGCGACCGGGTCGACCGCGAACGCCCCGTCCTCGGCATCTGCGTCGGCATGCAGGTGCTGTTCGACGACAGCGAGGAGAGCCCCGGCGCCAAGGGGCTCGGCGCGCTGCCGGGCACGGTCCGCCGGCTGCGCGACGCGGCGGTGCTCCCGCACACCGGCTGGAACGTCGTGGAGCGCGGCGAGCCGTCGACGCTGCTGGCGGGCATCGACCCGGAGGAGAGGTTCTACTTCGTGCACTCCTACGGCGCCTGCGTCGGCGCGCCGGACGAGGTCGTCATCGGCGAGGTGACCGGCTGGACCCGGCACGGCGCGCGGTTCGCGTCCGTGGTCGAGACCGGCGCGCTGGCGGCCGTGCAGTTCCACCCGGAGAAGTCGGGCGACGCCGGGGCGGCGCTGCTGCGCAACTGGGTGGGGTCGCTGTGATCCTGCTGCCCGCCGTCGACGTCGCCGGCGGCCAGGCCGTCCGGCTGGTCCGCGGCGAGGCCGGCACCGGGACCACCTACGGCGACCCGCTGGCCGCCGCGCTCGCCTGGCAGGAGGCGGGCGCGGAGTGGGTGCACCTGGTCGACCTGGACGCGGCGTTCGGGCGCGGGTCCAACCGCGACCTGCTCGCCGACGTGGTCGGCCGCCTCGACGTCGCGGTCGAGCTCTCCGGCGGCATCCGCGACGACGCCTCCCTCGACGCCGCGCTCGCCACCGGTGCCGCCCGCGTCAACGTCGGGACGGCGGCGCTGGAGGACCCGGACTGGGTGCGCGGCGCGATCGCCCGCGTCGGCGACCGGCTCGCCGTCGGCCTCGACGTGCGCGGCACCACGCTCGCCGCGCGCGGCTGGACCAAGGAGGGCGGCGAGCTGTTCGAGGTGCTCGCGCGGCTCGACGCCGACGGCTGCGCGCGCTACGTCGTCACCGACGTCGGCCGCGACGGCACCATGACCGGCCCCAACCTCGACCTGCTGCGTTCCGTCACGGCCGCGACGGACCGGCCGGTCGTCGCCTCCGGCGGCGTCAGCAGCCTGGCCGACCTGCGCGCCATCGCCACCGTGCCCGGCGTCGAGGGCGCGATCGTCGGCAAGGCGCTCTACGCCGGGGCGTTCACCCTCGAAGAGGCCCTGGCGGCGGTGTCGTGAGCGTCGCCGTCCGCGTCATCCCCTGCCTCGACGTCGACAACGGCCGCGTCGTCAAGGGCGTGAACTTCACCGGCCTGCGCGACGCCGGCGACCCGGTCGAGCTGGCCGCCGAGTACGACCGGCAGGGCGCCGACGAGCTGGTCTTCCTCGACATCACCGCGTCCAGCGCCGGCCGGGAGACGACGTACGACGTCGTCCGCCGGACCGCCGAGCAGGTGTTCATCCCGCTCACCGTCGGCGGCGGCGTCCGCACCGTGGACGACGTCGACGCGCTGCTGCGGGCCGGCGCCGACAAGGTCGGTGTCAACACCGGCGCGGTCGCCGACCCGGACCTGATCTCCCGGGCCGCGGACCGGTTCGGCAGCCAGTGCGTCGTGCTCTCCTGCGACGCGCGGCGGCGCGCCGACGGGGCCGGGTTCGAGATCACCACGCACGGCGGCCGCACCCGCACCGGCATCGGCCTGCTGGAGTGGGCCGCGCAGGGCCAGGCCCGCGGCGCCGGGGAGATCCTGCTCAACTCGATGGACGCCGACGGCACCAAGGACGGCTACGACCTGGAGATGCTCGCCGCCGTCCGGTCGGTCGTGACCGTCCCCGTCATCGCCAGCGGGGGAGCGGGCGCGCTGGACCACTTCGCGCCCGCCGTGGCCGCCGGGGCCGACGCCGTGCTCGCCGCGAGCGTGTTCCACTTCCGCCAGTTCTCCGTACCCGACGTGAAGGCGGCGCTGCGCTCGGCGGGTTACCCGGTCCGGTAGGCGGGAGGATTCGGCCCCCCGCACGTAGAACCGCATGTCGCAACGGCGTCGCTGGCAGGAGCGCGCCAACGTCCCCGTTGGGGGTTTGCTCGCGCATGCGTGTCCCGCGCCCGCGCGGCCGGCTGGCCGTGCTCGCCGTCGCCGTGCTGGCGGCTGCCGTGGCGGTCCCCGCGTCGAGCGCGGCGGGCTGCCCCGGCGTCACCCGGCTCAAGGACAGGTGGACGCGGATCGCGCCGCCGGAGTTCCCCGCCGGCGGGGCCGCGATCCGCACCTACGACGTCGCCCGCGAGCTCGACGGCACGTTGGTCGCCACCAACGGCACCGCGATCGCCACCAGCGACGACGGCGGCTGCTCCTGGTCCAACGGCAAGCTCCCCGCCGCCACGCCCGTCGCGCTGCCGGGCATCCCGCTCGGCGACGGCGGCCTGGTCAACGCCACCGTCACCCAGGTGCGGCTCGGCGAGATCGGCGGCGTCTGGGCCATCGGCGCGACGACGGTCGTGTCCAGCGGCGTCCCGGTCGCCCAGCCGCGGGTGCTCGTCAGCCCCGACGGCGCGACGTTCGACCAGCGCGTCTCGGACCTGCCGCCGGTCGGCGTCCCGCTGTCGATCCGGCCGTACGACGCCCGCACGGCGACGCTGCTCTACCACCAGACCGCGCCCCAGGACGACTACGCCGTCTACACCACGACCGACGGCGGCGGCACCTGGAAGGCGCTGTGGACCGGCCTCCCGCCGCTCGTCGACCTGGTCGTCAGCAACGTGGGCATCTGGGCTTGGGACGCGGCCACGCTGTACCACGCCGCCGGGGCGGCGGCCCCGGTGGCCGTGGCGGGCGTGCCCCCGGGCGTGCAGACCGTCGACGTCGTCTCCAACCTGATGACCGGCCGCACCACCGTGACCGCCTACCCGCGTACCGGCGGCGCCCGCTACGTCTCCACCGACGGCGGGCCGTTCGTCGCCCGGCCCGCGCCGGAGGGCGTGCGCTCGGTCACCCACGGCGCCGTCGACGGCACCGTCATCGTCAACTCCGACGAGGCGAACGTCGTCGTCGAGCCCGGGCCCACCCGCCCGAAGGGCGACCTCGACTACTCCCCGCAGGACGTCAACGTCTACGACGTGAAGGCGTCCTGGACCGGCAGCGTCGACTCGTTCCCGGTCTACGCGATGCACCCGCTCGCGCTCTACCGGCGCACCGTCGACTACCAGCCCCCGCCCCCGCCGCCGCCGGTCGACGTCGAGGTGCACCCGGTGAA